>WBUR01000005.1 GCA_008933615.1 bacterium
GCGCACTAAGGTCGATCATTACGGTAACGATCCAACTGAATGGAAAGCATTTTTGCCTCCACACAATGAAGAAATTTACAAAATCAGTATTTCTACGATTCTCAACGAACCCTTTACACCATCATGAGTACCTCCAGATGGTATTATTGATCATATTCAAGCTGCGGAACAAAAAAAACAGATCACAGTTGTTGTCATTGACCCATGGATGCTAAAAGGCGTTACCAATCAAAATGTTCTAAACCATCTTGACAAAACCAACTATAACGGATGTCTTATATTCCTTGTATGGAACTCTGAAGACGAAGAGACTATCAAAGACAGACTGATTCTCGAATCCTTGGTTCGTAAAGCCTTTCCTCTGAGATGTGTAGCTGAAGATGATGGTGATGTGACTATCTATTTTCAAAGTAATATTGTCGGGGCGCAACAATTCCAATCAAAATTACTAGAATCGTTATACAAGGTTAAAAACAGAATTTACAAAACCCTTGAAACAGAGAAATTGTCTAGTCTACCCCAGCTTTAGGTGGTGAGTTATGCCAAACCGAGATGGTAAAATAATTACTTTCTACTCTTATAAAGGTGGAACTGGCCGCTCAATGACAACAGCCAATATTGCTTGGATCATGGCATCGGTCGGTAAAAAGGTACTTGTGATTGACTGGGATTTAGAAGCACCTGGACTTAATCGTTATTTCTATCCGTTTTTGTTGGATCCTAAATTAACTTCGAAGCGCGGGCTTATTGATCTTATTTGGAATTACAGTGACAGCTTCGCTGGAGCCGACGGAATCAGAAAACGAGGAAAAATACAAGATGAGTTATGCAATTTTCAGAATGAGGCCGTAACTCTTCAATGGGAGTTTCAAAATGACGGGCAGGTGGATTTTCTTTGTCCAGGAGCCCAGAATGAGGCATACGGCTCACGTGTCAACTCATTCGACTGGAAGACTTTTTATGAAAACTTGTCTGGGTGGTCATTCCTTGAAAAAGTACGGAAAACTCTAAAATATGAGTACGACTACGTCTTGATAGATAGCCGAACCGGTGTAAGCGACACTTCCGGTATTTGTACAGTTCAGATGCCAGACATTTTGGTTGTTTTCGCAACACTAAACAACCAGAGTATTGACGGCTGTCGACAAGTAGCGCTTTCTGTTTCTGGACAACGTAAAAAGTCAAACAGGCCCGTGACAATTTGGCCAGTATTAACACGAATAGACAATTCAGAGAGCAAAATTCTAGAAATGAGAAAAACGTATGCACAGGAAATGCTCGGCGAATTTATTACTGATCACGATAAAGAAGCTTACTGGAGTCAAACTCAGATACCTTATAAAGCATATTACTCATATTTTGAAACGCTTGCCGTTTTCAAGGAAGATCAAAACGATTCCTTATCTCCACTAAGATCGATGGTTTCACTAACTGGTTATATTACGGCGCATCGAGTTAAAGCACTTATCGTTCCAGGCAATCGTGATGAAACGGTGCGAAATTTCGAAACAGCGGAAGGAGCTAAACAATTTATTTCTCATGGAATCATAGATGTCCCTTTTTACCGTCGTTTCTGGTGGACGATATTACCTGTGGTGTTTTTTTTCGTCGGTTATTTCTTGTACGACAACAGAACTAGAGATTTTGAATCATATTCGAGAATTACTAGGTACACTACGGCAGATGAAGTTGTCATTAAGATACCGGTCAACGAGGAAATCTACTTTGGAATACTTGACGCTCAAATAATTTTTCCAGATTCAAAGACTGGTTTTATTTCAACCTCAATACATATTGATAAATTTGATGAACCTGTAGAGAAGACCCTATACCTTTTTGGATCATTTCCTTCACAAAAATTTGAATCAAAAATACTCCTTTTTTCTTCCCAAAACACTTTAAGTCTTACCACGGAACAACCGGGTTTCGAGATTAAAATGCCAATTCTAGACGATATTGTTCAGATTGATTTAAAGAACCAAGAAAAATTAAAATTAAAAACATTCACACGCACAGACTCTCTTGTAATTATCAATTATGAAGGTTCTTTCGAAAGACAGTCGCCCAACCATTGGTCATTAGATTTAATTTCGTCCCGAAACGATACGACTTCCGTTCCATTGGAAGTTGTTTATGCCCCAGTTGTTAATTCCCTGAAACTATTTGTTGGTCACCAGGGACATATTCAACATGTCGAATTCTCGCCAGATGGACTCAAGATTGCCTCAGCCGGTGCCGACAAGACAATTCGATTATGGACATTAGATGGAAAACTCTATCAGACTTTACTCGGGCACGAGAATGGCGTGTCTTGTGTGAAATTTCTCTCTACAACAACATTAGTCTCAAGTGGATGGGATTGGAGTATATATAGGTGGAGCATTAATAGTTCGAGTCCCTTGTTAAAACCTCTAACCATCCATTCCGCAGGAATTACATCAATCGGAATCAGCGGCAACTCGGTTATTTCATCAAGCTATGATCGGACAATTCGAATTACAGAATTGAATACACAGCAAAGCGTCGTACTTTCGAGACCAAACTCATGGCCTCAAGCTGTTGCGACCACATCAGAGTATATTGCAGCAGGAGGGCGAGATCAAACCGTTACTGTGTGGCACCGCGATAATAGTTCAGAAGTTGCAAAATGGACTCTAGGATCAACTATTTGGTGTCTAGCATTTTCACCTGATGGCAAAATATTGGCCGCCGGGACCGCAGCTAACTCTATCGTCTTAGTTGAAGTGACATCTGGTGAAATAATTCGAACAATGAGCGTAGAAGGCGGTTCTGTGTGGAGCATTGCTTTTTCACCCTCCGGGCTTTTCATGGTATCAGGAGGAACTGATTCCTCATTGATTATCTGGGAGGTTGATTCTGGAGAACGGGTTAAAGTAATCAAGCAAGCCCACTCTGATTATATATCGGGGGTCGCCTGGTCAAATCGCAACGATTTCATCGTTTCATGTAGTTTTGATGGCACCATTAAATTGTGGCCTCAACTCTTGACAGGATTTGAAACGAAAATAGATGTAAAAAATAACAGCAATGCAGGAAAAAAAGGGGTAATCAAGAAATAACTCAAGATAAAAGGAAAAATATGGATAAAGAACAATTCTCAAAATTTATTGAAGAGCGCTACAATAAAGAAACAAATTGGTATGATCATAAAGCCCAAAAATACAAGACCTACTATACTCGCTTTCAATTTTCAGTCATCATACTATCGACCTTGACTCCAGTCATCATAAGCCAAGAATCAAACATGAGTAGGTCGGGAGAATTCGATTATTGGAAATTGGTGGCCATCTCTCTTTCAACGGCTGTAGCAATTATCACGACACTTCTCAAAACCTTCAAGTTTCATGAAACCTGGATCAATTATAGAACAACATGCGAAACCCTCAGGAAAGAAATTCATCTGTATAACGCAAGTGTTGGGGAATACGGGAGAACAGCTGAGAAGGAAAAACTGTTCGTTGAAAGAGTGGAGAGCCTTATCTCAAGAGAAAACACCCTCTGGCTGTCCATATCACGGACAGAGAAGGAAAACAAGAATTGAAAGGAGAAACCGTGTCAATGAGTGTGTTTGTATCTTTCAATTATAGCGATAAAGAGATGGTGGGAAATCTAAAAGGACTTGGAATCAGTGAGTTGAGTATCAAATGGCACTATATTGAAACAGACTTGAGTAACAGCGGAGAAAATGCTATCGATAATGAAATCAGAAGTCAAATCAGACAATGCTCTGTAGCTTTATTTCTCGTTGGTGATAATGCCCACAATAGCCCCTGGATTAAAAGAGAGGCAAAGTTAGCAGAGTCTTTAGCTGTTAAGCGGATCGTGGTTCGGCATCCTGGGACGACGGGAGCGCCACCTCCAGAATTATCAAGTATAAGACCTATCAATTGGGATCGCGAAGAGATTATGAAATCATTAGGTCTGTAGTAATGTTCCGCTTTAAGAGATCAGATACAACCGTCGAATCTATTGAAAACACCTATGGAATAGAGTTAAATGCACGCGCTGATATGCGACTTGCGAACCTGCTCCTTGAACGGGGTTTTGATTCTTTATCGCAGTTGCTCAGAGCATATCATGGTCAACTTTCTAATCCATCGCGGACGCGTAAACTATTTCTCAGTTTCCACGCTGAAGACCGAATTCAAGTTACAGGATTCCGTCTCATGGCCCATAACAAATACGTCAACTTTGATTTTTATGATAATAGTGTAAGGGAAGCAATAAACAGCGACACCGCATCATATATAAAAATGGTTATTAGAGAAAAAATTCGAAAGGCTTCCATCTTAGTTTGTCTTATCGGGAATGGTACAGCATGGCGAGATTGGGTGGATTGGGAGATTAACACCGCTTATCTAATGCATAAGGGTGTTTGTGGAATTCGCCTCAAGGGATCTCGCGGTCGCGTTCCTCAAATTTTGCGTGAGCATAATGCGCCGATAGCACAATGGAACTTAGACAACATCACCGCTGTAATTGAAAGAGCAGCAGCAAGAAGAAGCTGATTATTTTTTTAATATGGAAAAATGATACCAGCAGTAAGGAACTTCTACACTTAAATAATTAGGAGGAACTACAATGGTCAATCCAATTCTTTGGTGGTCAGCTATCGGATTTAGCATTTTAATCCTGACTAGCTCTTGGTTTTTGGTGAAACGTACTAATATCATCAAAGACATGAGCTCTGCCAAAATAAGGCCATACAGTTTTAGCCGTGTCCAATTGCTATGGTGGACATTGATCGTTTTCATTACCTACATCTTTATATACGCACATATAGAGGAATTTAATCTTCTGAATTATTCAGTTCTCATCTTATTAGGCATTAGCACTTCCACAACTGCTTTTGCGAGATTAGTTGATGCTAACGAGGGAGCTTTCAAAACGCCCTCAGACAAAGATGAAAACAAAACAGGCGAAAGCGAACCAAGCAAGACCTATGCCAACCCACATATCGATAGACACCGCCATCAAGATGAAGCTTCAGGTGGTTTTTTCAGAGACATCTTGTCTGACACAGAAGGAATTAGTATTCACCGCTTACAAAACTTGATGTTCACGGCTATTTTCGGGATACTTTTCATCTATCGAGTGGTCCAGGACGGTCGGATGCCTGAGTTCGGAGAGACCGAGCTTATTCTGATGGGAATTAGTTCTGGAACATATCTAAGTCTGAAAACTTCTGAGAATAAGTAGTCCGTTCAACTCACTATTAAAACGAGGATAAAATTTATGAGATATGTACTCCAATTTCTCTTTTTCATTCTTATTAATTCTCTCAATCAAGAAACATTCGCTCAAAAAATATTTTCTGTTCCATACGATTTTCTTGAAAAATGCACCAAGGGAATCACAATTCGATTGGACAACGTTAAGATAACGGGAAATTCTAATGTTCATGCACTTGAAGATGACTGTGAAATGCACTTTGGAGCGACGTGTGATGACTACAATGGAGATCCGCGAGGTTTGGTCCTAGAACCTATGAATTTGTGCGATATGCCATATTTCAATAAAGAAGAACAAAGCAATGCCGATTGGAATCAATTTGCCAAACAATTGAAAAATAGGAAAGTTTCTGTGGAAGGTGTTCCAAGGATTTGGCCAGAGCATTTAGCCGGAAAAGAAAGTCCATCAAACCCAAATCATGCTCTTGAAATTCATCCCGTGACAAAAATCATTACCCCTCAAGAGACATTTGATTTCTCAGAATTCATATACATTCCCGGAGAATATGAGGGAGGTGTAAAAGAGGAATCAGCAAGAAAAATTATTAAAACTCTGTCAGTAATGGTAAGAAAAGAAGGAAACGAAGTAGAAATTGAATTTGAATCAAGCAGAATCGGCAATTTCACTACTCTTCAGCTACAGTTAGAAAAGAGTCTAATCAAAAAGGAAGCCGGCGGGCACTCCCTGAAGGGAAGTGTTAACTTTACTGGAGAATCGGTTGATGTGGACTGTGTAACCGTTGAGGGTAGTTTGGTTGACAAGAATTTAAATAAACTATTTGGAAAACGACGACAAAAGATCAAAAGAGAAGTTTTAGTGCTATTTAGCCTTAATCCATCAAGTCTGTTGGAGGCTGCTAATAGAAGCAATGGTCAACAAGTTACTGTAATTAATCCGCTACAGTTAATTATTTACGGTGTTTCCGAGTGAACTTAAAATAGGAGCAACTATCATGGCACAAATTGGAGATCGTTTTAAAACTGGACAAACCTGCACCGATACAGGTGTGTATGCTTTTGATGGATATACCGATAACACAAATAGCCCTGCACCAACCAATGAAGAACGGGTTATTACATTGAGCCGAGGAGAAACCTTTCCTCCAATTAGGTCAGCAGCAAAAGCAGCGTGGTGGATGTTGAAAAGGATAATTTAGTAGGTTGAAATACCACGCATCAAGAACAAGCATCATGTAGACGTAATGATGCAAGGAGATCAGTGATGAAACGAATTGTGATTTGCTGTGATGGTACTTGGAATTCGCCCGATGAAGAAAAAGACGGAGTTCCAATCACAACTAATGTCGTAAAACTAGCCCAAGCTGTTTTGCCACTTGATCCTACCGGCATAGAACAGGTTATGTATTACGACCCAGGAGTTGGAACAAGCGGTAATTGGTTCAAGAAGTTATTTGACGGTGCTACCGGCACCGGTTTGTCTCGAAATATTCTTGAAGCTTACTATTATTTAATTCTGAACTACCATAAAGACGATGAACTATTCTTTTTTGGTTTCAGCCGTGGCGCCTACACCGTGCGGAGCCTTGCCGGATTGATTCGCAACTGCGGTATATTACGCCCTGAATTTGCTGAAATGACAAACCGCGCATATGAATTATACCGTTCGGGAAGGAAATCAACGCACCCGAAGGAGAAGGAAGCGATCCTCTTTCGTCGGACCTATGCCGTCTCCGATATAACTCGAATCAAGTTTATTGGTGTTTGGGATACAGTAGGTTCTCTAGGTAATCCACTGTTGTTAAATGGAATACTCAGTCGGCGCAATCGGTTTCACGATACGGAATTAAGTTCGACAATTGATAATGCGTATCAAGCTCTGGCAATTGACGAAAAACGACGACACTTCAAGGCGGCGATGTGGCACAAACAAGCTCATTCTGATGGTCAAATACTTGAACAGGTTTGGTTTGTTGGCGTACACTCAAATGTCGGCGGAGGGTATAAGTCAACTGGTTTATCGGATATTGCACTGGACTGGTTAGCACAAAAGGCAGCGAATTGTGGTCTACTATTAAACTCAATTTCTCTAAACAAGGATCCCCTGGAAGCCCCGAAAGAATCTCGCAAGAGTTTCTATCTCACAATCCCTTCTTTTTATCGCCCAATTAATAATTATGCTGACCAAAACAAAGGAATAACCAACGAATCCCTTCACGAATCCGTTTTAGTTCGATATTCAAATGATCAAAAATATAGGCCAAAAAATTTGGAAGTCTATTTCATACAATTTCCAGAAAAACGACCTAAAACCAAATGAATGACCTTATTGAAACATCAATAATTAAATCTTAAGAACATTTATTGAACCCGTTTTTTAACTGTGACAGATTCAACCATTACATAAGAGGTAAATTATGAGTCTAGACATTATCCTTAACACTATCTTCTCGGGAGTATCGGCATTGTCCTCTGTAATTCAAACTTGGAGTGAAGCACGAAATAGAAACGAGACACTTGGTCCAAACGAAGTCCGGAATAATTTCATAAAAATTAAGACGGAATCAATACAATCACACTATCAATTTAACTTAGTTATTAATAGCAAAATATTGGACGTAATCAGAGGCAACGTAGAAAAGGCAACAGAAGACTTAATTAAATCACTGTCCGATCCAAATAACGATGACACTTCTAAAGACAAGGCAGTTGAAAGAGCAAAATACACAATTTGTAACGAGTTAAAGAGATTAAAAGACTTAAATAATGACGAGCTCCCAGACCAGTTTGATGATGTCTGGAAGTCAAACAGATGTCTTTAGAATCGTATTCTCATAATTATTGAATATAGCAATATATTTTCCAATCGTTTTCATAAGTTTGGAGTCTTATATGCAGAAAGGTCGGATGAATACCAAAAGCCAAATCAAACAAATTTTAGGAAACATTAATTACAAACCATTAATTAGCTACAGAGATGGCATCAAACAAAAATTGATGGAAACAGAATACGCTCGCAATGTTTTTCTTATGATGAAATTTCGCGATGAAAACAAGAAAATTAGCGACGTAATATTGAGAGCCCTTAAAAAGAAAGGCCTCAATGGCGTCAGAGCCGATATGAAAGAGTGGAGTATTACTGATGACACTTACAACTCAATTGCCGTTAGTTATTGCTGCAAATATGGCATAGCTCTATTCGATGAGCCCGAAAAAGGTCAGCTCTATAACCCTAACGTTTGTTATGAATTAGGTTTTATTCATGCGGATGATAAACCTTGTTTGATAATAATCAATAACCAAATATTGAAAAAAAAGCCCTTTGATTTAATAAGTCGTATTCACAAAAGCTACTCTGATAGACTGCAGATAGAAGACTTAGTAATAGATTGGATTCAGGAACTTGGATTGAAAAAGAAATTAAAAACCAATCAGAAACCTCTTAAGGTTTCGGTTGGCATTGTTCAAAGAAATAATTGTTTTTTGATAACCCAGAGAAAACAAACACAGGGGTCCTTAGAATGGTCATTCCCAACTGGCATAATCAAACCGCATGAAACACCAAGATCAGCCATTGAACGGGAATGTTACGATGAAACCAACATTAAAATAAAAGCAAAATATGAAATGGGACGCAGGTTGCACCCCGATACTAATGTGTTTGCACATTACTATTTTTGTGATTATACTGATGGGAAGATTCGAATTAGACAACCACATGAATTAAAGAAAGCCAAGTGGGTAACGGCTCAAGAGGCGAAAAGGCTCATTACTTCAAATTTATATCAACCAGTTAAGCAACTTCTTAATCATGCCAAAAAATAATATTCAAGGAATAGCAGCCGGTATTGTAATTAGGAGGAAAAAAATCCTTCTGATAAAACGTCGGAAGCCGGAAGGAATCCTTACTTGGCAGTTTCCTGCAGGAAAAATCGAAGCCAATGAATCACCAAAAAATGCAGCAGTCAGAGAAGTTCGTGAAGAAACAGGCATTAGATGTAAAATAGTAAAAAAATTAGGAAGTCGATTACATCCTAATACAAATGTTGAGATTTATTATTGGTTGTGCAAGCAGACTGCGAAATGTCAAAGGGTCAGAAATAGTGAAGAAGTTGAAACTTTAAAATGGTGTTCATATCACGAGCTTAGAAGCATAATCACTTCTGATTTGTTTGAACCTGTGGACAAATATTTGAAGAAAGTAGTAAAAGTTTAATTATTTCAAAGAGTATATCATCAGCATATTTGAAAATGGGAATTAAGGTTATAGTGTTGAGGGTCTGAATAGGCAAAATTAAATTCAGTAATTCTTTTACGTTTAGAAGCTAATTGATTTATATTTTGAATAATAAATGAGGTAGGTCTTATTTTTTTAAGTTGACTTCAAGTAAACAAATAGGCATCTGGCTTCGCGTTTCTACCGAAGATCAGGTCAAAGGAGACAGCCCAGAACATCATGAAAAGCGTGCGCGAGCTTATGCGGAGTCCAAAGGTTGGGAAGTAAAAGAGGTTTATCGACTGGACGCCTTAAGTGGTAAGAGCGTGATGGCTTATCCTGAAACAAAGAGAATGCTTTCAGATATTCGTTCGGGAAAGATCACAGGAATCATCTTCTCTAAACTCGCTCGTCTCGCTCGAAACACAAAAGAACTTCTCGACTTTGCGGACATATTTCGAGAAAATGAAGCTGATCTCATAAGCCTTCAAGAAAGCATAGATACATCAACTCCTGCGGGTCGACTCTTCTATACCATGATAGCCGCTATGGCGCAATGGGAAAGGGAAGAAATTGCAGAGCGCGTTGCCGCTTCCGTTCCCATACGAGCAAAACTTGGTAAACCACTTGGTGGTGCAGCTCCATTTGGCTACCAGTGGGTAGATCGAAAACTCATTCCCCATCCGGAAGAAGCACCTGTAAGAAAACTCATCTACGAACTATTTCTTAAGAATAAGAGAAAAAAATTGGTTGCCCGGTTGCTCAACGAGAAAGGCTATCGAACTCGAAATGGCGGTAAGTTTTCAGATACAACCGTAGATAGACTCCTCCGCGATCCATCAGCAAAAGGAAAGCGCCGTGCCAATTATACTAAATCCCTTGGGGACAATAAGAAATGGGTGATGAAACCAAAAAAAGAATGGGTCTTTTTGGATATAGAACCCATTGTGACGGAAGAATTATGGAATGAATGTAATAAAATTCTAGACGATCAAAGGAAAAACCATAAAGCCCCGGGACCAAAACCGGTCCATCTCTTTACCGGTATCCTCCATTGCTCTTGTGGAGGAAGAATGTATATACCCTCAGATTCGTCAAAATACACCTGTGTCAAATGCAGGAATAAGATTGGCAGTTCTGATATGGAGACGATATTCCAAGAACAACTAAAATCATTTTTGTTCTCAAAAGAGGACATCATGGATTACCTCAGTAAGGCCGATGAAACTATCAAAGAAAAAGAAGAACTAATAGAGTCTTTGGTCAAGGAATCCAGAAAAGTCAAAGAAGAAATGGAAAAATTGGTTCGACTTCACTTAGACGGAGAGATACCTAAAGATGGCTTTGGAAGGCATTACAAGCCCATGGAAGAGAGATTCAATCAACTGGAGGAGCAAATCCCTACTCTCCAAGGGGAAATCGATTTCCTCAAAATTCAGTATCTTTCGGGAGATGAAGTTTTGAACGAAGCTCAAGACCTTCACACCAGATGGCCTGACCTTTCTACTGAAGACAAAAGACATATTATTGAAACAGTGACAGAAAAGATTGAAGTAGGACAAGAGGACATCAAAATACAGTTCTGCTACTCTCCCTCTCCTTATAAATTGCCAACAGAAAGTCAACGCAACCTCACGGATTCATCGCACAGGCCAACATGAAATTCGCCGGATAAGTCAGCGAAACTTCCGCGCGGCTGATCGTCACTTTCCCATCCTCGAGCGGCTGGCGCATTACTTCGAGAACATTCTTTTTGAATTCGGGTAATTCGTCCAGAAACAAAACGCCGTGATGCGCGAGACTGACCTCGCCCGGTTTTGGAATATGCCCGCCGCCGATCAGCCCGGCATCGGAAATCGTATGATGCGGTGAGCGGTAAGGGCGCGTCGTGATCAAAGCTTCGTTTTTTTCTAAAAGCCCCGCTACAGAGTGAATCTTTGTCGTTTCGAGAGATTCTTCCAAAGTCAGGTTGGGTAATATGGTCGGCAATCGTTTGGCCAACATGGTCTTGCCGCTGCCGGGAGGGCCGATCATGATAATATTGTGCCCGCCGGCCGCCGCGATCTCCAGCGCGCGCTTGGCATGTTCCTGCCCCTTTACATCGAGAAAATCTATCACGTGACGGTGGTTGGATTCAAACAGGGCATTTACGTCTACTTTGGTCGGCGCAATATGAAGCTCACCGTTTAGCAGAGCAACAGCTTCCTGCAACGATTTCACGCCATATACATCCAACCCGCTGGTCATGGCAGCTTCGCCGGCGTTTTCCGCGGGCAGGATAAGGCCTCGCAATTTTTCAGATTGTGCTTTCACCGAGATCGACAAAGCGCCCGTTATCGGACGTAAACTCCCGTCCAGACTAAGTTCGCCGAGAATCACAAAACCTTTGAGCATGTCGCTTTTAACTTGTTCATTGGCGGCAAGGATACCGATTGCAATGGGCAGATCGAACGCAGATCCTTCTTTACGAATATCTGCCGGCGCTAAATTGATCGTAATACGTTTAAGCGGAAAAATGAATCCGGAATTTTTGATTGCGGCGTTGACGCGTTCTTTACTTTCTTTCACCGCGCCGTCGGGAAGGCCGACGGTAATAAAATAAGGCGCGGCGCCTTCCAGATGCGTTTCGACTTCAACGATGTAAGCGTCAATACCGAATGTAGTTGCGCTTAGAACTTGTGACAACATAGCATACTCTTTTTCCGCAAAGAGCGCGGAGACACACAGCGGTTTATGGTTTTGTACGGGCTATTGAAGAGGCACGTTCATTTCCTGTAACAAATGTCCTGCGCCGCCGAATTGCGACGTGACCCACAGAACATAGCGAACATCCACTCCTATAGAACGGCTGTAGGCCTCGCTCCATGCATAATCGTTGACCGTCGCTTCGAACGTCCTGTCAAAATTCAGCCCGATCAGTTCTCCGCGCGCATTCAACACAGGGCTTCCGGAATTACCTCCGGTCGTGTCCGTGTTGTATAGCATCGCAACCGGAAGATTGTTCAATCGTTTGTGTTTAAACAAACCGAATTTTTTTTCATTAAATAAATCCAGCAACCGGGTTGGCGTGTCAAACGGCTCGGTTCCGGTTGTCTTGTCCTTTATTCCTGAAACTGTAGTAAATGGCAGATGATACGTTGCATCCGCCGGCGCGTATCCGCGGATAAATCCGTATGTGAATCGCAATGTACGATTAGCGTCGGGAATAAAATCGGCTTTTTGATACATCTGTTTGGCTTCTGCATACAATCCATAATATTTATTTAAAACCCCGTCCCGCCGATCTTTCGTTTCGCGCAGCGCCAAAATCAAAGGCGTTAATCGGCGAACTAAATCGATCATTGGATCTTTGAGTTTCTCCATTTCCCCCGGAGTTTTTTTCAAAAACAATTCCAGTTCAGCGGCAGTACGGATATTGGATTTGACATAAGCCTTGCGCACCCATTCGGAGATCCTATCATGCGAAGTCTTTCCCTTTAATAATTCATCCAACGGTTCGATTCGCTCATCCGCCGGAAGCGCCGATGCGCGGTATAACATCTCGGTGAGAATAAGTTGGTCCGTCGGTTCGTGATGATTTTTGTAATGGTCCAGCAGTGATTGTCTGGTACGGTCCCAATTAACGGCTTGAAAAGCGGAAGAACGTAAGCTGTCCGGCTTTTGCAATTGACCGATGGCGTTATTCAACAGATAATACAGATTAAACAGACGGGAAGATCCCAGGAAATCAAGCGTTGCTTCATACGATGCTTTCTTTTTCATATCTTCATAAACCGTGCGAATCTCTTTGATGGCTCCGCCGTACTTTTTTTGACGCACGGCATCCGTATCAATAAAGGATTGAAGCGCGCGATCTTCATTTCGTTTTTGTTTAACCAATCCGAGTCGATTCATGCCCTTCAGTTTACCTTTATAATTTTTCATCGTATTCGCCAGACTTTTGATGCGGGATGCAAGCAGAATTTCAACCGCACGATCCTCTTTACCCATCGATTCCATCACGCCGATCTGCCAATCATACCATTGCGCAACGTAGGGCAATCGTATATCTTCTTCATACTGCAAATAATCCGATGTACGATGGCGGAATGTGCGGCCGGGATAACCGAGGATAAACACAAAATCGTTTTCATCAGCGCCTTCGTAATGTACTTTCAAATGTTTTTTCGGCGTATATGGGATATTTTCAGGAGAATAGCCGGAGGGACTGCCGTCCGGCGCAACGTAAGCGCGTAAAAACGAAAAATCGCCTGTATGACGGGGCCAAACCCAATTATCCGCCTCGCCGCCAAATTCCCCTACGGATCGCGGCGGTACATAAACCATACGAATATCGCGAAGCATGGCGTAGATAAACAACACATAGCTTTGACCGATCACCATCTCGGCAACTTCGGCGCTTTTACCGGGATATTGTTTCTCCGTCTGAGCGGCTATAGCTCGCATTTTGGAAGTAATCGTCCGGCTGCGCACAGACCATTCCATGCTGTCATTGACCGTTCCCAGAACTTCTGCTGACACATCACGATAGGATTCCATAATACGTGCGGTATAGCCTTTGGCCGGAATTTCTTCCGCCCGTGATTTAGCATAAAAACCGTTTTGAATATAATCGTTATCCACGTTACTTGCGTTCTGAACGGCGCCGAATGCGCAGTGGTGATTCGTCAGGATCAAACCCTCGGGTGAAACAAATGAACCGGTACATCCGCCAACCATAACGATCGCATGGGCGATGCCGATACTGTCCATACTGAATATCTGCGAAGTCTCTAGCTGCAATCCTTTTGGACGTAAATTAAGTTTCCTTATCTCGCTAATAGGATACATGCCCTCGTCTGCACGCAAAGGCAGCATACCTGAGATCACAAGCAACAACGCCATCAATCTTTTCATAATCATTTCCTTAAATCATTAAGAGATTATTCGGATACAATAGAGTTTTCTGATACTTTCGTAATTTAAATTGGCAGCTACATATCGCTGATACGCTCTTTCAAAAAGAACCGAATGGCAATAAAACTTCCGATGAAACCGAGCAGAATTCCAAAGCCAAGCACGACCAAAAAAATTTCGTATTGCACGGTGACGCTGGATAAAACATACCGTTGCACGGCGCGAATGAGACCATAAGATATACCCACAGCCAATGCGCTGCCCATAACACCTTGAATAATACCTTCCATCAGAAACGGCCCTGCAATGAAGGCGTTCGTCGCGCCGACCAGTTTCATCGTTTTAATAAGATCGCGATTGGAATAAATACTCAGTTTGATGGTGTTGGATACCAGAAGAATAGCCGCCAGTGCGGCAATACATCCCAGCCCCAAACTGATATAATGGTAGGTTTCAATTTTTTCATCCAGAACCTGCAGCAGTTCTTTCTGATAACTCACCTCTTCGACGCCGTCGATATTTTCCAACTGCTGCGCGACGAATGCGGCGCTTTTCATATTGCGAAATTCCGGACGCAAACGGATCTTAAACGAAGCGGGCAGAGGATTGCTCTCGACCAGATCGAATATATCATCCTCGCCCATGATTTTTTTCAGGATGCCGGCCGCCTCGGCTTTGGAAATGAAATGCGTAGAGTCGACGCCGTCGATCTGAATAATGGCCTGTTGAATTTTTTTTGATGCTTCGACGTCCAGCGATTTGTCAAGAAACGCTTCGAGTTCAACCCTGCTTCGGATATCTTCGATGACGCGCGAAATATTTGACGTGATGATCAGAAAAAAACTGAGAAGGCTTAGCGCAATGCAAATGATCGTGATCGCAACAAAACTCGACAGCGTGGCCTTTCGCAGCCCGCTGAAACCTTCTTTGATGATATATCCGAAACTCAATCTTATTCCTCAATCAAATAACGCTGTAACTTAAATTTTTTCCAGGTACCAATCCATATTTGGATCAATCTTCCGTATAATTACGAATCAGAATCTTTTTTTGGCGGCGTATTTAATACCCTGTAAAAAAAATATCCCGTAAACGAAATCACCGTACTCATGGTCACTATCATCATGATCAAAGCTGAAGTTTTCATGTTGTTCTCCCGTTAGCGTGGCGTCGCCGGTATGCGAGATAGACTGCAACGCATAAACCTGCAAACACCGCTGTTAATAATACTCGCGCAAAACTAATATACATCAGGCGCGTCTCCAATGCCTCTTTCGCATCCATATCTGTCGCTGCCGCAATCTGTTCACGCAAGCCGCTGTTGAAAAGCTGTCGAATAATAGATCCGTCGTCCAACGGCCAGCCATTTCCGCTCAAAAAGCTTGAAAACGCCGCCGTCCAATCGCCGCCGTGCGGAGAAAAGATAGAACCGACAAAGACCATCAACAAAAACAGAGGTGTGATCCATTTAATAACAAATTTGTAGAAATCGGGCACTTTCATGTCTGCGCCGTCCGTAATTTCTTTCCAGCCTTTGTCCATACCAAAAACCCATGCAAAGAGAATAGATTCGGCAAGCGCAAAGACGACGAGCGAAACCGTCCCCGCCCAATAATCGTATTCGTCAAAGACTCCGTAATTATAAAAGAACACGGTCGGCAAGCCGAGGATCAGGACGATCAGGCCAAATGACCATGCGGCTTTTTCACGGCCCCATTGAAATTCGTCGCGCATAAATCCCATCCACGGCGTGCCCATGGCAAGCGAGGATGTAATACCGGCAAAAAATAAAAGCCCGAACCAGAACACGCCGGACAAGGTCGCAAGAAAAGGTCCCCAATTTTCAAAAAGAAACGGCATCGTCTGAAACGCCATACCAAAGCTCGCATTTTCTTTTACCCAGTCCAGTCCGAGATAACCGGCCGCGATAGGTATTACGATCAAGCTTCCCAAACATACTTCTACAAATTCATTCATCCACCCCGCGCTCATGGCATTCAATGCAACATCGTCTTTCGATTTCATATATGCCGCATAACAATGAATGGTTCCCATACCCACCGACAAAGTAAAGAAAATCTGCCCGGCCGCTGCAAGCCAAACTTTGGGATTGCCGAGAGAATCAAACTGCGGATCCCATAAATAATTGATGCCGGCCCAGGCGCTCGCATCCGGATGCTCAGGTGATGCTCCGGACGTGCCAAGCGTGACGCCTCTTATCGCAAGAAAAAATCCGAATATAATCAACAGCGGCATTCCTATTTTAGCAGTTTTTTCCACGCCGCCGCTGAGGCCGCGAGAGAGAATCCATGTGTTGAGCAACAGGCATAGAACATAAAAAATAACTGCTTCATACGGAATACCGCTATGCGTGCTGCTCACATCAAGATATTCGACAAAGAATTGTGCAACTTGTGTTTGTGATAACCCGTCGAACGTGCGCGCCAATGAATGGTACACATAAGACATAGTCCATGATTCGATGTAACAATAATAGGCTGCGACGGCAAGATTCGTCCAAATACCGAAGACGCCGAAATATTTAAACAGCCTTCCCTTGGCCATGCTGTCGAGAATATACGGCGTGGAATGATTATTCGACTTTCCGCCGAATCGCCCCATCGACCATTCGATCCATAGCAACGGAATGCCCATCAGCAGAAACGATACGAGGTAAGGTATGATAAACGCACCGCCTCCGTTATTAACTGCCTGAACGGGAAATCGTAGAAAATTCCCAAGTCCTACGGCGTTACCCGCCATGGCAAGAATTAGTCCTACACGCGAACCCCATGCTTCTTTGTTGGTACTCATGCGTTCATTTTCTTTTAGTTGATGTTTTCGTTATTTAATTTTCTGGCCGTTTGATAAATTGCACTTTGAGCGTATTAAATGAACATGATCAAAAATTTAATTAATGATTCCGGCTTCGAGAATAATTGAAATGTATTTTTTACCGGAGAAGTTCGAGAACATGTGATCACAGATTAAGTGATTCGGATATGATTGTTGGATTGTGCACAAAAGATGATACATCAATCGCAGGCGTATTATTATAGTTAAGGCATGTTAAAAAGTCAATCCACATTTTGGGTAATATCCAAAAGCGTGTGCCGGTTTTTTCAAGGAGCCCTCCAGCCTGTTTCAAGTTTATTCGTTGACAAACGCTCAATCATTCTTTAATATGGAGAAATACCAATTGGAAGATCGGTGCACCCTCATGAGAAAATCTGTTTACGTCATACTTGTTTTGTTGTTAATACTAAACGCCGTTCCTCTGTTTCCCAATACGCCGAAACTCTCACTTAGTTACACGGTGGACATTACAAAATTTGACGAAGATTCTTTTTTTGTAAAACTCGATGTAAGAAATTTTGATAAGGACACGGCGGTATTTCAATTTGCCGTCACCGCGCCCGGTACGTATTCGATACTCGATGCCGGGCGTTTTGTAGGGAGCTTCAAAGCAATGGATACGTCCGGGAACCCTTTGATGATCGTTCGCGCCGGCGTTAATCAATTTTTGATATATCCGGCGCGTCAACTTTCACGCGTTACGTACCGCGTCGACGATACATTCGATTCACCGCTGCCGGACAATCCCGTCGCTCCGATGAGCGGCACCAATATCGAGCGCACCAATGCGGTCATCAACGGGCAAATGGTGTTTGGTTTTTTTCAAGGCCATCAATCCGATCCGATTTCCGTAAGGTACGTCTATCCGGAAAATTGGAGCGTCGGCACCGCACTGCAAAAAAAGAACGGCGAATACTTCGCGGTGTCTTTTGATGAGCTCGTGGACTCACCAGTTATGTTCGGCAACATCAGCCGGTCAACGATCAAAATGAGAAAAACAAAAATTGACATTTATACCTTCTCTGAAAGCCAGAAGTTCAATGCAGAATTTGTAGCGGCGCGTTTAAATAACGTACTTAGTGCAGCCGATCAGTTTCTCGGCGGTTTACCCGTTGATCGATATGTTTTTCTATTCCACTTTCGTGAATATACCGGCCCGGTTTACGGAGCCTGGGAACATAACTATTCTTCTTTTTACGTTATCCCGGAGTGGAACGAATCCTATATTTCCCAAACGATCACCAGCATGGCTGCACACGAGTTTTTTCATATCGTGATTCCGCTGAATATCCACAGCGAACTTATCGTGCCGTTCAATTTTGAAAAGACCGTTCCGTCACAGCACTTATGGTTTTACGAAGGCGTGACGGAATGGGCCAGCGACCTGATGCAGGTTCGCTTCGGCACGATGAGCGACACGGAACTGATGGATCAGATCACTGAAAAACTGAGGCGTAATGATTATTATGATAATTCCGTCAGCCTGGTCGATATGAGTTTGGGTTCGTATGACCGTTATGAAAAATTGTACGGAAATATCTATGAACGAGGCGCTCTGACGGCAATGTTGCTCGACATGCGATTGCTGGAATTGTCAGAAGGTAAAACCGGTTTGCGTGATGTTATCAATAAATTATCTCAACAATTCGGCCCCGCGCGGCCTTTTCCTGAGAATGGTTTTTTTGACATACTCGTTAAGCTTACCTATCCTGAGATTGAAGATTTTATAAACCGCTACATTAAAGGAACTGAGTCCCTGCCGGTAAACGAATATTTATTGAAGGCAGGTTATAATTATCAGGCAGAAGCGCGAACGGGCCTCTATGAAAGCACTCTCGGAAAATTCTCATTCGATCTCAAAAACGACAGCATCATCGTCTCGCATGTTGACACGAAGGACAGCGTAAATCAAAGGCTCGGCATTCACCAAGGCGACGTTATTCAAAAACTGAATTATGCCGGTGTAGACCTTCGCATGCGAGACACCGCTATGATAAGAGCGATGAATTTTGCGCTCATTGGCGAACCGTTCGAATGGGTCGTCATGAGAGGTGGCTCTAAACTCCGTTTGAAAGCGTTTGTCGGACAACGGGATATTTTAGAGTATCATGTCATCAAATCCCGCCCTTCCTTTACCGCGGAACAAAAGCGTTTTTGCTCATGGTGGCTTGGCCGCCCGTAACTTCATCCTAGGACTTCTATACCCCAAAAATGACCCGCAACTTTATAATTTGACCTCCGTAAGCGGTTTACAGTCATATTAAAGTTCATTCTAATTGGAGGGGTCTTTATGCGTTTTGTGTTTTGCGTTCTGTCGGGGCTTTGCCTTTTTGGGTTTAGTTTAGAAAACCAGGCCGCTGCATCCGAAAATAAACTGAAGCTGATATATCATGTGGATCTAACTAAACTCGAAACGGATTCGTTTTTTGTTAATCTGGATATCAAGGGGTTTTCCTCCGACAGCGCCATTTTTCAATTTGCATCTACGGCTCCAGGAACCTATCAGGTGATGGACGTCGGACGATTTACGGGAAATTTCAAAGCGTTCAATTCGTCCGGAATTGCTTTACCGGTCTACCGAATCAGCACCAATCAATACGTCATCAAAAACGCACAAACGCTTGGCCGAATCAGTTACCAGGTCGAAGATACCTACGATTCGCAAATCACGGAACACCCGGTATACCCCATGTCCGGTTCCAATCTTGAAAACGACAACGCAATGGTCAACAGTCAAATGGTATTCGGATTTATCAAAGGTCATCAGTCTAATCCGATCCAGATAAAATTTAATTACCCCAAGGGCTGGAAAGTTGGAACTGCACTCGAAGAGAACAAAGAAATATATTCAGCTCAAACGTATGATGAACTCGTTGATTCCCCTTTCATGTTTGGAAACCTGTCGCACGCTGCTTCTAATGTTGGCGGAACCAGTATTCATATTTATTGTTATTCCCAAAACGGAATGATCACAGCGGACTCTCTGAAAGCCGGCATGATGAACATGCTTACTGCTGCTGAAAAATTCATCGGTAAACTGCCGGTCAAGCATTATACGTTTCTCTTCCATTTTAGAAAAGACCTGCCGCCAGCCTACGGGGCATGGGAACACAGTTACTCATCTTTTTATGCAATGCCGGAAACTCCTTTCCGCGAATCTGCCGAACAGATCCTGAGCTTTGCATCGCACGAGTTCTTTCATATTATTACGCCGCTAAACATTCACAGCGAAATCGTTGAACGGTTCAATTTTGAAAAACCGGTTCCGTCGCAGCATCTGTGGCTGTATGAAGGCACAACAGAGTGGGCGGCGCAGATGATGCAGATCAGGGGAGGCCTCATATCGCAAGATGAATTTACGCAAAGAATTGCCCAGAAATTAAATATCAATGATGCTTTTCGACAAGATATCAGCTTGGTCGATTTGAGTTTAGGTTCATATGACAAACTGACAAGTCAGTATACCAATATCTATATGAAGGGCGCCGTGACCGCCATGATGCTGGATATGCGGTTACTGGAACTATCTCATGGAAAAAGCGGGCTGCGCGAGGTGATTCAAAAATTATCCAAGAAATACGGGCCAAAAAAAGCGTTTTCGGAAAAAGATTTTTTTGATGAATTCACACAAATGACTTATCCGGAAATTTCAGATTTTATTAACCTATACATCAAAGGCGTAGAAACTTTACCGCTCAAAAATACGTTGGCCCTGGCCGGATTTGAATATATGGCCGACTATAAAACAGGCCGGTTTACGTCCTCCCGTGGGGACTTTAAAGTTGATTTCATAAATAATGCGCTGGTCATAAGAGACGTCAACCCCGCCGACAGCGTCAATATGCAGTTGGGAGTTCAAAACGGGGATGTATTAATGAAAATAAAATACAAAGAAGAAACGTTATCGCTGTTTGATCCGCAAACACAGCGCCTGATTAAGTCTATTCAGCCGCGCGATACTTTCACATGGATTGTTATGAGAGATGGGACGGAGTTTGAATTGACCGCGCAGGCCGGGCAAAAAGAAGTGAGCGTCAAACACCGCATCGTATCCATGACGGAACCGACCAAGGAACAAATGGAATTCAGGAAGTGGTGGCTTAGCAATCGATAGAGTTTATTTATCAATAAAAATCCCCTTGTAAATTCAAACAAGGGGATTTTTTATTTTACGTAAGATTAATCCGTAACGAAGTCCATAATTACTCACCAGAACTTCCTGCAGTTGAAAGTACGCCAACGCCTCCTTTAAAATAACTGCTCCGGCGAAGATCACGTCGGCGCGTTCGTGTTGCAGCCCTTTTATGTTTTTTCTGTCCTGTATCGTCATCGGCCTTAAATCAATAATAATCTTATTAAGAATGTCTTTTGACAGCACATAACCATTAATCTTATCCGGTTGATATTGCTCCATCTTTTGTTCCATCGCCGCCAGCGTAGTGATTGTCCCCGCAACGCCAATACATCGAATATTTTTGTTCAACCTGTAATGTTCCAATTTTTCCGTAAGTAAAGATGCAACGAATTGTTGCAGGGAGAGTTCCTCTTGTGGCTTTACGGGGTCGTTTTTGATAAACATTTCTGTCAGACGAACCGCGCCGATATCAAGGCTGATCTTGTGCTCGATTCCCGTTTTGTTCCCTACGATGAATTCCGTACTACCTCCGCCGATATCAATGACCAGCGTATTCTGATCATCGATCAGCGTTTTGGGCAAAACCAGACATCCTCCATGATACGTCCACAACGCCTCATCGTCGCCGCTCAATATTTCTATTTGCACGCCGGATTGCTTTTTGATTTCCTCTAAAAACCAATCTCGGTTGTGGGCGTCCCGCAACGCACTGGTGCCGCAAGCCGTTAATTCAACGCACGCGTACTTTTCTGCGATCGCGCGATAAGCCTGCAACACACCTACGCATTTCATTAACCCCTCGATACCGATATTGCGATTGGTGTCCACATTTTTTCCGAGTCGAATGATCCTCTGTTCCTCATGAACGGTCGTAATTTTTCCTTCGGGGTTCACGTCTGCGATCAGAAGCAGCACGGTATTCGTCCCAATGTCGATAGATGCTATTCGTTGGAGTTGTTTCATGCGATTCCTTAGACGTAATGCATCGAATCGTGCTGCAGAACGTATGCAACCCACTCGCCGTCCTGTTTTGATTCGATTAAATTGAGTCCATGATTTGCAAATGCTTGGCGCATGCTCTCATCCTCAACTGTTAATATACCTGAAACCAGCAATATCCCGTCGTTCGACAGTAAGCTGCGGATCGTATCCAATATTTCCAGGATAACGCTTTTCTGAATATTGGCCAATACCATATCGTATTTTTTTGGCCAGGCCGGTGACAGTTGCCGAACTTGTCCCTGCAATACTTCAATTCGCCGCCCGCACCGATTACGCGTAATATTTTCAACGGCATTATCGTACGAATGCTCATCTACATCGAATGCGAATATTTTTTTGCAACCAAGTTTGGCCGATGCAATCGCCAGAATGCCGGTACCCGTTCCAATATCCAGCACATACCCTTTCTTGATATGATGCTCCATCAACTGCAATACTAATTGCGTCGTTTCATGGGTTCCTGTGCCAAAGGACATCTTAGGGTCTATTACGAGAACGAGTTCGTTTTTTTTCTTCTTATATTTTTCCCAGGAAGGCCTGACGACGAATCGTTTGGATATTTTTCGCGGCTTGAAATTTTTTTTCCATTCCGATTCCCAGTCCTGCGCGGGAATTTTATTAATCTTGATGCGGCATTGCGTTGCCTGATGCAGAACCTCAGCCAGCTTACCTGAATGCGGGTACTTGGCAGCTTCAAAGTATGCTGTCAGGTGCGATGTTTCTTCCACCAGCCCTGTGGAGCCTAACCGAAAAAGTGTTTCCTGCACGGCGTCCCTGTTGCCAACATCATACAACGAAGCTTCCCACCAAAATAATTGGGCTTTTCTTGCTTTCGATTTTTTCTTTGGAGCTTTATTTTTATTTTTTTTCATCGCGCGAGGATACTAGGGAAAGAATCCGTGCAGAATATAGTCAGCCTGAGCCGTTCGAAGGCTGATTTTGTTGATTTTCTCGTCATGCTTCGACAAACTCAGCATGAGTGACGGGAGTACAACGGGATAAGAACCCAAAATTCAGGCCATCTTTTTCAATCCCTGATAGACCACGTGCGACAGGGACTGATCAATTTGGGTTTTTGAAATAAATGCATCAATTTTAAATTCGCCTATGTGATCCATTCCGTCAAATTGATCCAGATGGTCCTGATCACTGTAAATGATAATCGCAGCATTTTTGGGCGCCATGCCGTTTTTGATTTTGTTCAGGATCAATTCGGCGTGACCATGATCGACGACAATCACATCCGGGTTGTACTTGCGGACGGTTTCCGCACTAATTTCTTCCGTACTCGTTACCATGGTATTGTACCCGCTTGCTTTCAAGGCACGGCTGGCAAGTATACGCGGAATACGGTCGGGATCGATCACTAATACGCGTTTCTGACTATCATCGCGAATTTCCTTGGCCTCCAGTTCGTCTATGATCTTTGACGCTTCAAGAATCAGGCTGGTAATATTAGCGGACAAGGACTTGGTCGGAGTTTTTACATCGTCCTGGAAAATATAACATGCATGACGGGTTGAAGCTAATTGAAGGAACGCGTCGTCTTTGATCGCATCACGGCTCGTAGCGTAAACGACTTTGCCATCCTCAACATAAATGTCGCCGATCTTGGTTTTTGCGTGATCGTAAAATTCAAACAATCCGGTGCGGCGGCTTTGTTCCTTTTCCTGAGCTTCCGAAAAAAAATGGGTGACCGCGGTGTAACGCCGTTTCAGTTTTGCTTCCGCCATACGAACTTTGCTCCGCATGATAACTTCCGAAATATGGAACGGTTTGCTGATGGCGTCAACAGCTCCGGAACCGAGCCCTTTCACGATCTCCTCCGCGTTAAAATGCCCGGTCACAAAAATAACCGGAATATACGCCGTCTCTTCGTCTTCCCGCAATCTTTCCAGCGTTTCGTATCCGTTCAGTCGCGGCATCATAATGTCCATCAGAATCAGGTTGAACGGAATTTTTTTTACCAGATCCAATGCCTGAATGCCGTCGGCGGCATAATGCACTTCAAATCCGTCATGCTTCAAAGCTTTTATCAGCGGATCAATGGCGTCAAATTCGTCATCGACCACAAGTACGGTATCTTTTGTAACCATGAATTCAGAACCTCGGATGTTAAGAAAAGCGTAGATAGAAAATCAGGCTTTGCCAAGCAACCGCTGGCATTTGCTGAGAATCTTATTGGTCGGCGACGCAATAATATCCTGACGCGGAATTTCTCCCTGATTAAATCTGAAAAACCCGTCCTCCCAAAAGATCATGTCGTAAATTGCATCTTCGCCTTTAACCTGGCCAAGCTCGGCGTAAAAAATACGGCCTTTCATAAAATACACGTTGCCTTCGACCGTTCCGTCGGAGATCAGCAGATTTCCCGTCTTATTGGTATTACAAAGCAGTTGCAGAATATCAATTACGCTGACATCGCCCAATTTTCCAAGAAACCCTTCGCGCAGTGTCGCTTTTTCTTTTTCAAATGCATTAACATTGCTGAGCATGCCGTCAATCCGTACCAGGAGATCCTGTCGTTTGGTATTACGTTTGACCATGTACTCATTGGCGCCTGCCCGAAAGGCGCGTATCTCCGTGAGCATGTCGTCAATAGCCGTAAAAAAAATGAACGGCACGGTTGGGATATTGCTGGTATCCCGGATTCGCTGACATAATTCAAACCCGTTCATTTCCGGAAGAAAAATATCACTGATCACGAGATCGGGCTTTTCACGATTCACAATATCAAACGCAACGTTTCCGTTGCCGGAATCAAAAACTATGTAATCTTCTTTTGCGAGATTCTCTTTTAGCAGCGCGCGCGTCGAATCATCGGAATCCACAATCAGGATTTTACAGGGGCTTTTTTTTGTTTCTACCATATGAAGGCCTTATACAACGTATGAAAAATGAATGCGCTTATCCGCTTTACCCACCTACTTCATGGTGAGCCCTTCGACAGGGCTCAAGACAAGCTTGTCGAACCATGACAAATAGTAAAATCAGCCTTCGACTGCGCTCGGGCTGAACCTATCTTTTCCATTTGTGAGTCAACCGGACATGCACGAAAAATTAATCCTATCTTGTTTTCTGTTCGTCGGTGATGCGACAATATTCCATCAATAAGTTCATAGTCACCGTGTGAATAGTCGGCGACACATTTACGTCCGTTCGTTCAAAACGGAATACGCCTTCTTTCCATTCGCCTAAATTGTACACCGCTTCTTCGCCTACAAATTTTTTGTACTCCGCGTGAAGCATTCTACCGTCATCAAAATACAATTCCGCCTTTTCACCGTCACGGGTGATCGTGAGAATGCCCGTTTTTTTATTCATGATGAGCAACTGAAGAACGTCGATAAGGCTCAAATCGCTGAATTTCCCGTATAACCCGTCCTGAATTTCCTGCTCTGCTTGCTTGTACTCATTCGCTTTATTGAGCATCGCCTGAACTTTGCCGACCAGTTCTTCTTTTTTGATATTTGACTTGATCAGATAATCATCCGCGCCGGTGCGTAGCCCGCGTAACTCGGTGGCAACCTGATCGATCGAGGTCAGGAACATAAAGGGAACCATCGGAACTTTGGAGGTGGTGCGAACCTGTTTGCAAAATTCAAATCCGTCCATCTGCGGCATAATGATATCGGAGATCACGAGATCGGGTAATTGTTCATTGACAACTTCAAGTCCTTCCACGCCGTTTTCCGCTTCGAGAACTTCAAAATTTTCCTTTCGAAGGTTTATGCTCAGCAGGGTGCGAACGGTTTTATTATCATCCACGATTAAAATCTTTTTTGGCATACTACTTTCCTTATTACCTTACGCGTAAATTCCGCGCAATTTCAATACTTGTGCTACGCGATCAATTCCCAAGACATACGCACCGATCCGCAGCGGTTGTTTGTGCGTCATCGCGGTGGCATACACCGCTTCAAAACTTTCCGCCATGATTCTTTCAAGCCGTTCATTAACCTCTTGCTCTGTCCAGAAAAATCCCATACGATCCTGAACCCATTCAAAGTACGACACGGTCACGCCCCCGGCATTCGCCAGAATATCCGGAATGACCATGATTCCTTTTTCCTGTAAGATCGGATCTGCCAATGCGCTGGTGGGCCCGTTAGCTCCTTCACAGACGATTTTCGCCTTAATGTTTTTTGCATTATGCTTTTTGATCTGATCTTCCAGCGCGGCCGGGATCAGTACGTCGCATTCGAGTTCCAGTAATTCCGCGTTCGTGATTTTTTCCGCTTTTGTATATCCGGCCAGCGTGCGTTTATTTTTTGCTGCAAACGCCAAGGCATCAGAAATATCAATCCCTTGTTTATTATAATATGCTCCGGTCACGTCGCTGATACCGATGATTTTACAACCTTGGGTTTGAAGCAATTGGGCTGCAACCGATCCGACATTGCCGAACCCCTGCACAACGACCGTTGACTTTTTCGGATCCAGATTCAACTTTCTCATCGCAGCGAGCGTAACAATCATCACGCCGCGCCCCGTTGCTTCCCGTCGTCCGTGCGATCCGCCCATGATCACCGGTTTACCGGTCACGACCGCGGTCTCTGTATGTCGCACGTGCATGCTGTACGTATCCATCAGCCAACCCATTTCGCGTTCACCGGTATTGACATCCGGCGCAGGAACGTCTTTATCCGGCCCGAAAATTTCACTTAAATTCGCCGTATACCGGCGGATAATTTTTTCATATTGCGTTTCCGTGAGGCGAGACGGGTCGCATTTAATGCCGCCTTTCGCTCCGCCGAACGGAATATTAACTACGGCGCATTTCCACGTCATCCAACCCGCCAAGGCCTTTACTTCGTTCAGGTTCACTGTATTTGTTACGCGAATGCCGCCTTTCGACGGGCCGCGAACCGTGCTGTGAATGACGCGATATCCTTTGAACACCTGAATGCTGCCGTCATCCATGGCGATCGGAATGGAAATGATTACCTGTTTCTCCGGCGTCTTCAAATATTCATAAATTCCAGGATCCAATTCCAGAATATCTGCGGCTATATCAAACCGCCGCATCATGGATTCAAACGGCTTATCATCGCCCGCTATTACAGGAGCCTGCGCGTCTTGCGCCATGAGCTTCTCCGTTGCAATCATTAATAATACCTTCAGGATACCGCCGCAACTGTCGTCGGAATCAATATAATACGGGCGTTTTGAACATATTAAGAATTGATTTTAAAATCAATTTTTTTTTCGGAAGGTGTAATGCGAATTTAACGCCTGCAGAAGTATTTTAGTTGGTCAACCCGCCGGTCGGCGCGGGAATACGTCCTCCGCGGGTGATGAATTTTTTCGGAGAGAGCGTCCGTAATGCCATGATCGGCGCCCGGCCGAGCAATCCGCCGTAATCCACGGAATCTCCGACTTTCTTGCCCGGAACCGGAATAATCCGGACTGCCGTGGTCTTATTATTGATCATGCCGATAGCCGCTTCATCCGCGATCAGTCCCGCGATGTTTTCCCATGGCGTGTCGCCGGGAACGGCCACCATGTCAAGGCCGACGGAACAAACGCAGGTCATCGCTTCCAGCTTTTCCATGGTTAAATTTCCTTTTTCAACCGCCGCGATCATGCCTTGATCTTCGCTCACCGGAATAAACGCTCCGCTCAATCCGCCGACATAAGACGACGCCATTAACCCGCCCTTTTTCACCGCGTCATTCAGCATTGCAAGAGCCGCCGTAGTACCGCAGGCGCCTACGTCCTCTAGACCCATTTCAACCAAAATATCCGCAATGCTGTCACCCGCCGCAGGCGTCGGCGCAAGTGAAAGATCCACAATCCCAAAATCGACATGCTGCATTTTTGCAACTTCCCGCCCGATCAATTCTCCCGCGCGAGTGATCTTAAATGTCATGCGTTTGATAATTTCCGACAATTCGCCCAGATCCGCATCGGGCGCTTCTTTGATCGCAGTCAGAACCACGCCGGGTCCGCTGATGCCGACGTTGACCACGACTTCGCCTTCGCTGACACCGTGAAACGCGCCGGCTACGAACGGGTTGTCCTCTACCGCATTACAGAAAACAACGAACTTTGCGCATCCGATCGCGCCTTCCGACGCCGTTCGTTCGGCCAGATCCTTGACTACTTTAGCGATAGCGATGACGGCATCCATATTGATCCCAGCTTTAGTGGAACCGATATTAACGGACGAGCAGACGCGTTTCGTCGTGCCGATAGCTTCCGGTATCGAGTCGATAAAAGCCTTATCGCCTCTGGTAAATCCTTTTTGAACCAGCGCTGAAAAACCGGCAAGAAAATCAACGCCGATCACGGCCGCGGCCTCATCGAGTTTACGCGCGAGCAAAACAAATTCATTCGTTGTAAACGAATCGCACGGAATGGATACCGGCGTGATGGATACGCGTTTATTGGCAATGGCGATACCGTATTTCAATTCCACCTCGCGTGCCGTCGCAACATGCTTTTCAGCGCACTTACATATCTTGTCGTAAATTGCCTGGATCGTGGTCTGAGCCGAGCCGCGCGCGCAATCGCGTAAACTGATGCCCATCGTCGTCGTTCGAATGTCAAAATGTTCGACCTCGGTCATTCGAACGGTTTCAAGAATTTCCTGAATTTCAAATGGCATACTTTACTCCAAAATTAAACGTTAAATTTGCCGGATTTCAGAAATCTGACAAATTTTGAATATCCAATAACTCTACGACCTCATGCTCCAGCTCCGCATTACATGCGAGCGCATCGTCAATATACAATCCGTTTGTCCCATTCCAATCAAAAAATTTTCCTCCGGCCTCTTCGATGATCGGTTTCAGCGCGGCAACATCCCATAAATGCATTTTCGGATCAAGCATGATCTCCGCGCGCCCCGCAGCCACCAGCATGTGTCCGTAACAATCGCCCCAGGTGCGAACAAACTTCGACCCTCTTTGAATGGCGTCATAGCACTCCGCTTTTGGATGATCGTATGCCTGCGTCATATCCGTGACCAATACTACCGCATCTTTTAACTTCTGCACTGAAGAAACCTGTATCCGCCTCCCATTGCAATAAGCGCCGAGCCCTTTTGCCGCAGAGTACAATTCGTTGAGCGCCGGAAAATAAACGACGCCCGCCACTGCGTCTTCGATACGCCGGTCTTCGATCCCGATCATGGTACCGTAAAGCGGAACGCCGTGAATAAAAGATTTTGTTCCGTCGATGGGGTCTATGATCCAGCGATACGGCGACGTTCCAGGAATCTCGCCAAATTCCTCTCCGAGCATTGCATGATACGGAAAACGCGTCTGGATAAACTGCCTTATGAATTGTTCCGCTTTTTTGTCAGCCAGCGTCACCGGCGAGTCGTCCGCCTTGGTCTCCACTTCAATATGCGCGGTTTGAAAATAACTTAAAGTAATTTTCCCCGCCTGATAAGCCGCTTCCGAAGCAGCTTCAAGCAGATCCTTAAGAACGGTGTTTTCGGGCATAGGTATGTCGTGTAAAAACTCTGGCGCAATTTATTGATCTTCGTTATGATAATCAATTAAGAAGTTCCGCGGAAAATACCTTAACCGCAAAGGACGCAAAAATCGCGGAGGAAATCAGGCTTTATCCCTACGAGCTTTTCGGTAAAAATTCCCATGAATTCACAATCCGCATCACAATTTAGCTTTTGCATTCCAGCCATACCAGGTTTATATTGGGACGAATTCAAAAAAATAAAGTTCATGAGTTTAGAACCCGAAATAATAACCGTTCCCGCGAAACCGGCGTCCACAATGGAAAATGCCGATTCGAATCTGATCAATGAGATCAAGCGGAAAGGATTTCATTTCTTATCGGCAGCAATTCCTATCGGATATTACCTTACGGATTATGCTACGGCATTGTGGACTATAGGCGCGTTACTTGGATTTGCCGTTTTGATCGAATATGCGCGTTTGGCCCACACTTCGATCAACCGTTTCTTTCATAAAATATTCGGCTCTATGCTCCGCGATACAGAATCGTTTCATTATTCCGGTGCAACCTATTTACTGATTTCCTCTTTTCTCGTGATCCTTGTTTTTCACAAAGAGATCGCGATCCTTTGTTTGCTTTTTTTAATTTTCGGCGACGGTTTCGCGGCGATCATCGGAAAAACATTCGGCAGAACAAAACTGTTCAACAAAACGCTCGAAGGAACTTTAGCTTTTTTGATCATCGCGGTCGGAATCGGATTTTTTTTCAATTATATTCCGATGTCGATACGACTCACGGGCGCTTTGGCGGCGGCAGTAATTGAACTGCTTCCGATGCGCACCAGCGATAATCTGCGTATACCGATCATCAGCGGAAGTATTATGGAACTTATGCTGGTAAGTCATTTGCAGAATCAAATTCCAGTAAATTCGACAGATATGATTGTTGCCGTACACTATGCCTTTATGACGTTCATAATGTGATCCATAAATATTTAATACTACCAAATGAAAATCCCTCAATCTAAAATAGACGAGATCAAGCAAGCCGCAGATATTGTGGAAGTGGTATCGCAGTATGTTGCGATCAAACTGCGCGGGCGTAATTACGTCGGGCTCTGTCCGTTTCATAATGAAAAAACGCCGTCGTTTACCGTCAGTCCGGACAAACAAATTTTCTATTGTTTCGGCTGCAGCGTGGGCGGCGATGCGATTGCATTTATCAAGAATTATGAGAAGATCAATTATCCCGAGGCGATCCGGTTTCTGGCGGACCGGTATAATATAGAATTGCCGCGTTTTGCTTCCGACGAGGATGAAAAAGATAAATCGGAAATTGAAACGCTGTTCTATGTTCACAAAGCGGCGGCGCGGTTTTTTTACGATCAGCTTCAAAGTTCGGTCGGTACGATCGCGCGGGAGTATTTGAATCAGCGTGGATTCAGCGAGCCCGTTCTGAAATCATTCGGCGTGGGCTACGCACCCGATACATGGGATTCTTTGTTCACTTTTGCTAAATCCCAGTCGCTCGACATGCCGTCATTGGAAAAAGCGGGACTGATTATGAAAAAAAACGACGGCGGATATTACGACCGGTTTCGCCACCGGATCATGTTTCCGATATTCAGCGCAACAGGCCGCGTGATGGCGTTTGGCGGACGGATTCTGCGTCAGGAACCAACTTCACCGAAATACGTAAACTCGCCGGAACATCCGATTTATCAAAAAGGAAAAGTCCTGTACGGGTTGTTCCAGGCTAAAGAAACGATCCGAAAACAGGACGAGATCATCATCGTCGAAGGATACGCCGACTGCATGTCGCTTCATCAGTTCGGTATTACCAACGCGGCCGCGTCGAGCGGAACGGCATTCACCATGGATCAGGCCAATCTGATCAAACGTTACACACAAAACGTGACGCTGATCTACGACGGAGATGATGCCGGCATTCATGCGGCGGAACGCGGCGGCGCAATCATGCTGCAAGCGGGCCTCGAAGTGAAGATCGTGGTTCTGTCGAAAGAACACGATCCGGATACTTTCGTTCGCGCAAAGGGCGCCGAAGCGTTTCGCGAACTGATCAAACAGGGAAAACAGTACATTGATTTTCGAATCGAACAATGGCATAAGGATAAGAAGCTCGACACGGTTAACGGACGAACTTTTGCCGCGCGGGAATTGATCAATGTGACCGCCAACATACGCGACCCGATCAAAGTCAGTTTATTCGCATCCGAGATCGCAGAAAAACTTCGGGTTAATGAATCGCTGATATATCAGGAACTGAAAAAAGTTTCCAAAGGCCATGATTCCTTACGCAGCGCCATAACGACGGCGCATACAAAATCTCCCGATCGGGAAAAATTGCCTGTAAACATCATAAGAGCAGAACGCGGTTTGTTGAAATTGCTTTTGGATGGAGGTTTACCGGGAGCAGAAAAAATTTTTTCATTCCTAAGGCCGGATGATTTTCAGAACTCTGCAATCCAAAAAGTCGTTCAGTTTATTTATACTCAATGGAATCTAAACGAATCCTATAGTGAGTCGGATGTGGTTAATTCATTTCCGGAAGATATTCAAAAAGCGATACTGCGTTTGAGCATGGATGAGTTGCTGGAATTCGACATGCACGACTGCGTTGCAACTATTCAGTACGCTCAATTGGAAACAAAATTGACCGCTCTTCGCGAAACTATAAAAACGATGGAGGAACAGAATGAGGACACGACACAGCTTGAGGAAGTGTCGAGCCTGCTTATCAAACAGATATTCAATCTGAAAACAAAAAAACAACTCATCACCGTTCGCGACACGCCTGCACAGGAGAGAATAACGTTTGAACACAGCCACACCCCTTTTTGACGTCATCATCATTGGCGCGGGCCCGACCGGTCTTTCCTGCGCCGTCGAATGTAAAAAAACCGGCTTGAACGCGCTTACGATCGAAAAAGGATCGCTGACTAATTCGATCTATCATTTTCCATCAAATATGATTTTTTTTACTACGTCGGATCTATTGGAGATCGGGGATATTCCTTTTTCGACAACAAACCCTAAACCGACGCGCGAGGAAGGACTGAATTATTACAAACGAGTCGTTCAGCATCATGGCCTCAATATTCATACGTTCGAAAAAGTGGTGTCCATTGAAAAGAATGGAAACGAGTTCGCAATACAAACGCAAAACCAGCACGGTGAAGTTTCCAATTATCGCTCACGGTTTGTTATTATTTCTACCGGATACTATGATCAGCCCAACGCGCTGAACATTCCGGGTGAACAGCTTTCAAAGGTCTCACATTACTATACCGATCCGCATCCTTTTTTTGATAAAGATGTTTTGATCATCGGAGGGAAAAATTCCGCTTGCATCGCCGCATTGGAATTATTTCGTTATGGCGCGCGCGTGACCATGGTTCATCGAAGAGCCGAAATCAAAGAAAGCGTTAAATACTGGATACTGCCGGACATTCAAAATCGCGTGAAGGAAGGCGTTATAAAGCTGCATCTCAATTCCATCGTAACCGGTATTACGAAAACGGCCGTTTCAATCCGAAATTTGTATACAAACGATTCGTTGGAAATAAAAAATGATTTTGTATTTGCATTGACGGGCTACCGCCCCAATGCCGCATTTCTGAAGTCCTGTAATATCGCCGTGGATCCGGTAACGTTTGTTCCACAACATCATACGGAGACGCTTGAAACAAATGTAGAAGGGTTGTATGTGGCGGGGTCCGTCTCGGCGGGAATTAACACCAATAAATTATTTATTGAAAACGGGAGATTTCACGGGAAGATCATTGCAGAACAGATTGCAAAAAGAATTATGTAGTATTCGCGTATTATTCCCCCTTAGCCAAGGGGGCTAGGGGGTTGTCATGAACAAACACAAATTGCCAAACCGATTTGACTTAATTTCAGAAATTTGAATCTATTTGGATTTAATATTATTGTGATTTGGAATTTCTATTTTTTATGTAGATCCTTTCAAGCCAATATGGTTTCCACTTCCTCCTTGTCCACATCCATGACGTATCGAATTCCGGTCATTTCCGCAGATTCTTTTGTAAGGCATGCAATATCATCACGTGTGATGTGATCAAGGGTAAATTTCCTGCTGCCGGCCATGAGTTGACGTAACCCTTGCGCAAGCCGTTCATAGTAGGTATATAATCCCAGCGCGCCGGCCGGTACTTTCTCGAATTCATCGTTGCCAAGTTCCTGGCGTAACATGCTGGCCGTTACGAATATTTCATCTTTGGTGTTGCCAAATCGTTCGACATAAACGGGTAATTCATCCTCTGCAATGGCATAACCGATGGTCTTCCCGACCATGGCCGCCGCAATGGGCGCGCGCGCCATACCGACTAATTTTACAAACGGAGCGCCAAGGGACAATCCCTTGAAAATCTGATCTTCAAATACAAATCCTCCGGCAACCGCCAACGCGGGAACATGCAGCTTTTTCTTGGACAGTTGCAGTACATAGGAATAAAGAAGCGAGTGCAGTTCCACGGGCGGCACGCCCCACTCGTTCATCATCCGCCAAGGGCTCATTCCGGTACCTCCGCCCGCGCCATCTACCGTCAGCAGATCAAGTTTATATTTAGAAGTGAACTTCACTGCGCGGGCCAGATCGGCCGGCCGATACGCACCGGTCTTGAGAAAAATGTACTTCGCACCGGCTTTACGTAATTCTTCAATCCTCTTCGCAAAGGATTCTTCCGTCACCATCCCGACGCGCGAGTGGCGCTCGAACTCCTTGAACGCGCCGCGCTCAAACGCTTTGATTATATTCTCATCCATGGGGTTTGGAAGTACGACATATCCTCGCTCATAAAGTGCCTGGGCTTTTTTTAAGCTCTTGATCTTTACTTCGCCGCCGATATCTTTTGCGCCTTGTCCCCATTTTAATTCGACAACCTGAACACCTAGTTTATCGATCGCATATTCCTGCACGCCAAGCCGGGTATCTTCAACATTGGCCTGAACGATAATGGCTCCGTATCCATCACGCATATGGTCCTTGTACAGATTCACACGACGTTTTAAGTCCATGGTGTCAATTACTTTGCCATTGGAAATCACAGCCTCCATATCCATCCCTACGACGTTTTCGCCAATCGTAAGACCTGTTCCGGAAATAGCGGATCCAATAGCGAGCCCTTCCCAGTTGTTTTTTGCAATGTCAGTCGATCCTATACCGGGAATGATCCACGGATAGCGGAACTTCAGTCCTTTATCATGTCCAATACGAACTTCCAGGTTGACGTTCGGGAATATGGCCTTGTCGCTGTCCGCCTCGATGCCGTGTGCGCCGACTGCCGTGCCCATGATGTTAAAGTGAGAATAGTCGACTGGATAGGCTTTTTCTCCGGCGGTTGTAATGACTCCGAACGGTTGCGGATAAATGCATTCATGGCCCCGGTAGGCCGACTTTCCGATTTCGCACATTCCTATACATCCGTCTACACAAGTAACACACATACCTGAAGTAGGTACTACCGAACCGTCCGTTCGATTCTTTGTAAGTGTAGCAGCGGTCGCGTTAATTCTTGAGAGTGACATGGCTGGATCTCCTTTTCATTTAATCTCGTTTGATTTCACAGGCAGCGCACGGATTCATATAACACATCATGTCGTGAAAGATATCTTTTTCCAGGCAAGGCGGGCTGATATTAGCGCAGCCGCCGCACACCGCAAGTTCCGGCTGGGTATAGGTACACCGCAACTGGCATGCAGGACAAGCATAAATGCAGGCTCCGCACGTACGGCACTTCTCCGATTTGATGTCGAAGGGAGTTCCGATGCTTCGGTGGTCGCCTCGTCCATGAAAGCCTATAGCGCCTGCATTCATTTGTTCTTTGCAGATTCGAACGCAGAGCCCGCACAGAATGCAGTCTTCATGTTCCTGCCGGAATCTCTGCTGACGCACATCAAACTGCGCAGCTATATCCTGAATGGTCTTGGACTGCGGACAGGTTGCCAGCAGAAGTTCGATCACCATTCTCCTGGAGCGCATGACCCGTTCGGAAGCGGTACGCACTTTTAATCCTTCTTCGGCAGGATAAGTGCAAGACGAAACCAGTTTTGATTTTAAACCCTCACCGATCTCCACGACGCAAAGCCGGCATGCCCCGTAAGGCGTTAGCCCATCCATGTGACAAAGCGTCGGAATGGGAAAACCGATAAACCGCGCCGCTTCGAGCAGCGTCGATCCTTCCTCCACACTGACCCGTAATCCGTTGATATTCAGCGTGATCATATAAGTTGTTCCTTTATCTCTTGAAGTTCGTGTTTATCGTGATTCTTCTGCGTAAACTCCAGATCACATCTAAGACAGCGCCGGGCTTCATTGGCCGCCTCTTCGGGAGAAATCGTCTTTTCCACTTCTTCGAAGCACCGGGTTCTTTGGTAAACCGGTATCCTCGGAACATCCGCCCGCTTAGTTGATAGATGAGAGCCATTGATGTTAGATGGAGCGAGATATTGTTTAGGTAATTTATGTACGGCCGGCTGACGGAGTGTTTCGCCGCATAAATAACGATCGATCATGATGGCGGCTTTCTTCCCTGCAGCAATGGCGTCAACTACCGTATTGGGACCGGTGATCACATCGCCCCCGGCGAAAACTCCCTCGCGGTTGGTGCATAAAGTGTTGGGATCGGCGATGACCGTGTTCCTTTTGCTGTCAATGTCGAGCCGATTGGCTCCTGCAACGGTAACGCAATCCGTATCGGAACCTTCACTGATCGCAACAATCAACGTGTCGAGATTGATCACTTCCTGACTTCCGGGAATTGCGACCGGGCGACGGCGACCGGTGGCGTCCAATTCGCCCAATTCATTCTTTATACACTCGATTCCGGATAAGTGGTTATTCCTGGAAAGAATTCCGGTTGGAGACATCAGCGTCTCGATCACGATGCCTTCCTGCAGCGCAGCTTCCACTTCTTCGGCGAATGCGGGCATTTCTTCGAGCGTTCGGCGATAATAAATGGTCACACTTACCACCCCCGGCTGCCGAATGGCAATGCGCGCCGCATCCACCGCCGAGTTGCCTCCGCCGATCACGCCGACGCATCCTTTGGCGAGTTGCTCGCCGTTGAGATTGAATGCTTTTAAAAATTGGATGGAGGGATATACACCCGGCAACTCTTCTCCCTTCAATTGCAGCCGCAGGCTTTTGTGCGCCCCGATGGCAACAAAGATCGCTTTGTAGCCATCAGCAAAAAGACTATCAAGTGTAATGTCGCGCCCAAGCGTTGTGTTGCATGTGATGGTGATGTTCTCGTCCAAAAGGGATTGGATTTCTTTTTTGATGATATTATGCGGAAGCCGATAAGACGGTATTGCGCTGAAGAGCATGCCTCCGGGTTGAGCGTCGGATTCGAATACGGTAACTTCATAACCCTTCAACGAGAGAAAATGCGCCGCCGTAAGTCCCGCAGGCCCTGCACCTACAACAGCTACAGGTCCAAGACCAACCGAAGAAGTTTCGCGGACCGGCCGGCGATAAACGGAGGGATCGATACGATCGGTAATGAATCGTTTCAGAGCGCGGACGGCGATCGGTTGGCCGCCATTCGTGCCGGCCTTACATCGATCCTCACAGGGGTGGTTACAAACACGGGCGCAAACCGATGGAAATGGATTCGCTTCACGAATCACTTGATAAGCCTCTTCAAATTCTCCGCGCTCGATGTGGGCAATGTACCTCCATGCCTCCGTTCCAACCGGACATGCGGCTGCGCACGGAGCGCCGACCAACCCTTTGCACACAAAAGCATCGCACCGTTTATCAAAAAGATGCCGTCTGAATTCCTCACGAAAATATCGCAGCGCACTGAGCACCGGATTAGGTGCAGATTGGCCTAATCCGCACATGGAGGTATCCCTCACAACTTGAGCCAATTCATCGAGCAGCAACAATGTCTTTTCATTCCCGGTGCCGTTGGAAATATCCTCAAGAATTTCGAACATACGTTGGGTACCCTTGCGGCATGTGAAGCATTTGCCGCAGGATTCATCTTTCAGAAAGCTCATAAAATATTTTGCGACATCCACCATACACGTATTGTCATCCATCACGATCATGCCACCGGAACCCATAATGGATCCTGCGGCGCTCAGGCTGTCATAATCGATAGGCAGATCAAACATATTCGCAGGAATGCATCCGCCCGAAGGTCCGCCGGTTTGGACCGCTTTGATCTTTGCGTGGCTGACTGGACCGCCGCCGATATCGTTTACAATCGTGTTAATCGTCGCTCCCATCGGGATCTCCACAAGCCCAGTGTTCCTGACCTTACCTACCAAGCTGAAAATCTTGGTACCGGAGTTTTTCTTCGTGCCGATTCGTGCGTATTCATCTCCGGATAAGCCGATCAGCACGGGGATATTAGCCCAAGTCTCGACATTGTTGATGGCCGTAGGTTTTTTCTGTATTCCCCGATGTACTGGGTAAGGTGGCCGTTGGCGCGGTTCACCTGTTTTTCCTTCGATGGATCTTATGAGAGCCGTTTCCTCACCGCAAACAAAGGCACCGGCGCCCTTAATAATTCCGATATCAAATGAAAACCCGGTTCCAAGAATGTTCGATCCAAGCAGTCCGAGTTCGCGAGCCTGCCGCAGAGCAATCGTCAGATGCTTGATGGCCAGCGGATATTCATGACGAACATAAACGACACCTTCCGTAGCACCGGTTGCGTAAGCGCCGATGATCATACCCTCGATGATACTGTGAGGATTGCCTTCCAGCACGCTGCGATCCATGTATGCGCCAGGGTCTCCTTCGTCCGCATTGCAGACGAGGAATTTTCCAGCGGCACTCTTCTGTGCCGCCATCATTTCCCATTTTAAGCCTGTTGGAAACCCGGCCCCGCCGCGTCCGCGAAGCCCGGATACTTTCACCTCATTCACTACCCATGACGCATCACCCCGCTCCAGGGCAATCTCAAGGGCGGCATACCCGCCCGCTTCGATGTAAGAGGTAATCTTAATGGGATCTACAGCCTCATTCCTGGAAAGAATAGTGCGAGTCTGTTTTTTAAAAAAAGGAATATCCCGCTGCAGTTCGGTGAGTTCTCCGGTTGCGGAATCTTTGTACAGCAAGTCCTCGAGAATTCGACCGGCTTCGACAGCTTCCACTATACGCACCATGTGCTCGCCGCGCAATCTTGGATACAACGTGCCGCGCGGTTCGACCAGTACGGACGGCTCCATCTGGCAGTATCCGTGACATCCGGTTACCCTGAGGTAGACTTTTGATTGAAGGCCTCTGGAAAGGATCTCCCGTTTGGCGATGCGAATGAGATCATTGGCCCCGCTCGCCTGGCCGCATGTTCCTGCGGGGATGATTATGGTTGGAAGTTCTGGATTTCTGTGATTTATTAATTGTTCTCGGTATTCCCTAAGTGATCGAATTGAATTGATCTTTTCCATAAGTGATTTCCGTTATAATCTTGGAATATTCAAATCTTGACTTATCCTGGTTTCCCTTCCAGGTCCAACAAGTGGCTTTTGCAACCTCGTCGTGAACAAATCTGTACTATGCCGCCTCCGCGTACGATCATTGGAACCATGGGGGCATCACAGACTACACAATTCCATGCGCCGATCAGTTCAGCATGACAATGAGGACAGAAAAAATGCACTACGGCGTCTATTGGAATTTCAATACCCGACTCGATGGTGTAGCTTCCGTAGAGCGAGGACAGTCTAACCCAGCCATGTTCAGCTCTATAAGAAACGGTCAAACGAATCGACGGATGGCCGTCAATCAGATGTTTATGATCTGCAAGACTGTGGTTACACAGCGGACAATTAACTTCTAAGGGAAATATTCTTTCATCGTGATCAACGGTAACTTTATCCAGTCCGTTCCTGGTTTTTGAAATGATCTCATCAACCTGCGAAGTGTTAACGTTCGGAAAGTAATGCCCATCCACGACCACGATAGGCGCCAGCGCGCAGGCTCCCAGACATCTGACCGTTTCGAGTGTGAACTCTTTATCCGTTGTTGTCTGACCCGTGCCTTTTACTTTCAATCGTGATTCAAATTCTTCGACAATGCCGGGGCCACCTCTGACGTGGCAAGCGGTGCCAAGACATACGGATGCGAGGTGCTGTCCCCGCGGCTTCAGGCGAAAAGCTCGGTAGAACGTCGCCACGCCGTAGATATCCACCATGTCGTGATTGGTTTTATCGGCCACTTGGCGTAATGCATCTTCAGGTAGATAGCCGTATTTGGATTGTATTTCTTCAAGTATCGAGATCAATCCTCCACGGCGCTCCTGGAATTTCTGAATAACCGGAATAATTTCATCGGTGTTCATGGTGTACCTCTATCGGTTCGCATATAAATAACGTTTTGCTGGAGCGTCGTGAAAGCAAAATGTGGCGAAGCCCGAAGCGTCAGCGGAGTATTTATACGTTGTTGTGTGTCTGTACTTTTTCTCAAGTTTAGATTGCAGTATCTTCCGTGGGATGGACATTGATTCATGGTCTCAAATAGTCGCAACTTATTTACAATACCGTTAGATAGAACCTCTTTAATTACATTTGGAACTACCCCTTACCTGCCTCGAGGTAGTTCCTTTAGATTAACCATCCGAGTTATTAATCGGATCTAAGATTAGATTGCTTTAGTTGTATATTCAATGCATGAGAACCACTCGTTAAACTTATCTTCACGCAATCCAAAGATTCCATTCTTATTTAGTTCAATTACCGTTTCAGTATCGTTCGGATCTGGAGTAGTAAGTGTCCATTTAGTTGCACTAGGACGATATTTCTTGGCACCTGCTTTGCCCCAGGGGTTCCTCAGAATTATATAGAAATTAGAATCTTCCTTCATCCAACCCAGTACAGAATACGCATGCCATGCGTAGATGCCATTCGTACCACCATAATCACTCCCAGAGGGAAATGTTGTCGCAGTAATCGGTACAAGTGTTTTTTTAGTCATTGGATCACATCTTACCATTATCTGCGTAGTAACATTATGTGGAGTAGCAGTATTTGTGTTATATGCCTTATTACTAACCCCTGTAAGCTCTGTGAGGGCTCCCCCAGGGCTACCGCCATGAATTACTGAATAATCGGGATAATCGGAGCTAGTATTATTTTTCCATTTTGCATATGCTTTTTCATAGAAGGAGGGATAGAATTCATCGTTATCGTAAGATCGAGCATACACAAGAGAATCAGTTGCTATCGCAACTGGAACCTTTTCAGTGCAAGTTATATAAACTGGATTGCTGCCAGCATAGAACTTTACCTTATTTTTATCCGGATTTGAACTTACCGTTTGACGATAAATTTTTGATTTTTTAACCCATACGACAGAACACATCGCGGAAATGAAGTAGCAGTCCCCTATAGCACCTTGCACAGGGTCCGTAACTTCTTTGTCACTACTTCCTCCAGAACCATAAAAGCTACCTGGATCTTTCCAAACAAAAGGGGGCGGGGGGGTAGGAGAGGATTCAGCAAATTGTGTAGCACGGAAAAGATGTAAGAGCCTTTTTTGTTTTTTATCAGGAAGTGATGAAACCCACTTGGATGAAAGGCCATGAATTTTACCCTGCTTTATTTTTTGGAAAGCACTGTCTTCATCAAGGGATTTTAAATCTTTAAATGGCGAATTAAATTTTACATTGGTTTTGGAGACATTTAGCCCAGCGTATATCGGACTACCCTTTGTAGGTTTTAGCAGCTGTGAAATCGGCATACCAAATGCCTTTTCAAGCTGCGGTTGAGGATTATCGGCCCAACGTATTTTTTTGCCCTCGAGAGCCTCTGCCATCGCAAAAGGATTGATGACTCCAGAAGAAGGTATGCTCATCTTGCACTCCTTTCATTAATTGATAAGAGTTTATTTTTTGTTGATAAGCTCATGCTAACTTGAATATAATTTGAAACCTTTATTCTTTTCAGATGAATTTTCCTCTTCCTCAGAATATATATATTCTGTAATCGATATCAGACTTTGTCTGCTCAACAAATAATATTTGGTATCAATCATATCACATACTATTGATAGATAAATACAGTTTTTCAATTTCATTTGCTTCAATTACAATTTATATTCTTTTCTTTATTTTCATCATGGATGGCGTTCTCTTGGCCATCTCAACTTGCGAAAAGGTATTGCGCCCAACTCTGACGTAACTGTCGAATTTGCCATCTACGCCGAAGGCGGGCGCACAAATAAAAGGGAGAGATTGATTCAGGTAGGTGATTTGTAATCCACTATCCAGCATGAGGATATTCCCGGAAACAGGGCCGTTTCAGGAAGCAAGTGTTTACTCATGTGAATATATTATCATTTTAATTTAAAAGCAAATAAAATGATAATCGTTTTTTATTAAGGCTGGTTTTATGGAAACGTGTGCTCAGATTTCCGGTTTTAGGATGACTCCTTTGTTTTGATGCCCGTTGATCCGAACAACAATCGGAGAATCAAACTGCAAATGACGCGTATACTGCAATTCTTCCACTGCATTTTGCTGTGTCAGCCAATCCCAGTTAATGAACCCCTCGTGCAAAAAAGAATTGACCGTAAAATAACCAATTCTAAATGACGTAATATTTTGAAAAAAATGAGAACCCTGCGAAGGCGTCACGTCAAAATCTTTGAACCCGGATTCTACAATTGCGCTGGCTCCGGAAATCTGATCCCACGTCACAGGAATCCCCAACCAATGATCAAGTGAACCCCAGCGTCCCACGCCGATGAGAATATAAGGCCGTTTAAGCGAAAGCAATTTTGCGTTTAATTTTCCAACCTCTTCGGCCGTTTCCTGACTTTTCGACCTGTCAAATTTTTCAATGTCGACGACCACGATGTCAAATATATCGTCGATAGCCCCATTGCCCAACGCATGCTGACTGTAACACACCAGTTGGTCCGAACTGGAATTATCGACATTTAATTCTTCCGATTCCTGGCTCAATACCAACGGCCGCAACTGCAAAACGCAAAATTCTTTGGGCGCGCCGGATGCCACATTCATGTTCACCGCAAATTCGATTTCAACGGGCGTTCCAACGCCCCAACTTCCTAATTCTAACAAAAGGTCTAATATTTCAGGCAATGGAAAAATTTTGTGTTTCAAAACAGGTGCAAACGTGACAACGCGAGTCCCCGCTCTCGAAATACCGTCATATACCATTTCGTTTTCGGGAGAGTAAGTTGAGCCTGCCCAGTGTAACGTACCGTCTTTTTCAGCCTCGGTGAGATCAAATCGCTGAACAAGTAAGTCATGCGTTTCGATGACATTTTTAGATAGGCGATAATTCATATTCAGCGCAAAAAAATCATGCTGGGCGTTTTTGATCGTTTCCTTGGTAGAAAAAAATTGAAGCAGGTGCCGTGGATATTTGGGGCAAAATCTCACGGTATTCCCTCCCTCAACAACCGTCTTACCTAATCCTAAAGCTAAAAGCACAATTCCGTCTTCTGCCTTTTGGGGGGGCACAGGATAGAAATTGTATGACTTGGCTACACCGGCAAAAGTAGGATAAAATCGGCCGTTGTTATGCGATCCAACCATCCGCTGAACGATAACCGCCATTTTTTCTTCTTCCAGACGATGCGCAGTGACTTTCATATAATCCTTGGCAGCCCTATAAAAGGTCGAGGCATAAACACGTTTGATACTGTCCAGCAATTCATCAAGACGAATCTTTAGGCTCTTATCGTTGTTAGGAATCATGAACGTTTCATAGACCCCGGCAAACGGCTGGTATTGTGAATCTTCCAATAGACTGGAAGAACGCACAGCGAGAGGTTCTTTGACCAACTCCAGATAGTCTTTTAATTTCCGAATGACCTCTCTCGGAAATTTTTTTGCCTCGACAAAGCGTCGATTGGTCTCCACATCGTCATTAGACTGGAGCGCAAAACTTTCAAGATTATTTTCATGCAAAAACTGATCAAACACATCCGTTCCGATGACGACGGCAGACGGAACGGTGATATGGGTGTCTTCAAATTTTTCATATACATCGTAATTATTAATTAATACATTGGCAAAGCCTAAACCTCGAGCTTTACCGCCGATAGATCCGCCGCCGATTCGCGCAAACCCATTTCGAATATCAAAAGTTTCTTTTGAAAAATCGGTCATGACTCCGCGCTTGCGTAGATCCAAATACAATCGTAAGGAATTGATCAGCACTTCACGCAGGTCATTGATAGAATTGAATTCTGATACGGTTCGCGGCTTTAATTTCTGTGCAAGCCAGAATTCCGTGCGCGCTTTTAACCAGTTTGAAAAATGGTTACGGTCGGCGTGATATCGAATACTTTCCTCAGGAACCGTGCAGAGTTGTTCTCCCAGCTCTTTCAGATTATGCGCGCGGCCGACTTCCGTTCCGTCAGGAAGTCGAAAAACAAAGTCACCGAAACCGAAGTTGTTGACCATAAAACTCCGCAGTTCGTGCAGAAGCCGCGGCGAACCTTTCTGAATAAAAGCGCATCCAATCTCCTGCGCTCGCTCGGCAAATCCCGCATTGCTTGATTGGAGAAGAATTGGAATATCCGGATGTTTCTCACGCACGTTGATTGCGAATGAAATACCGCCCAGGGGATCCTTGACCCCGTTACGTTTGAAATTGATATCGGAAATGATGCCCAGCACGTTTTCCTGATATTTTTCAAAACATGCCCACGCATCTTCGTAGTTGGTGCATAAAAGTATTTTCGGGCGCGCCCGCATACGTAAGGATTTATGGCTCAGATTAACACCTTCGGATATTAATTCCTGCGATTGTTTGAGTATCTCTTTGTAGATCAGCGGAAGATAAGATGAAAAAAATTTAACGTTGTCCTCCACCAGAATGATCGTTTGAACGCCGATAGTCTGCGTATCGTGCTCGACATTGGCTCTGTCTTCAACCAATTTGATAATCGCGATGAGTAAACGGTAATCACCCTGCCAGATAAAAATATTTTCAAAGATCGATGTGTCGAAATTAGATACCAGTTCCTTACGTTCACGGTTATCATACGCCAGTAAAATGATCGGCGCTGAAAAACCGGCCTCGCGGATCATTTTAGCCAGTTTAACCACATGCATATCTTCGATATGCATCGATGTGATGATCAGATCAAATCGATTTTCCTCACTCAACAGTTCCAACGCTTCTTTGCCGTTTAATGCGTGCGTGATCTCCGGCGCATGGCTGAGATTGAGGCCTTGATATTCGTTGTAGATCAATTCGAACAGGCGTCCGTCTTCTTCGAATAAGTACGAGTCGTACAAACTTGACACGAGCAGGATATCCCGTACTTTAAAGCGCATCAGTTTTTGAAAACGGTGAATACGCGTGCTGTAGCCTCCGCTCTGCGGGCTGTGATCCAAGTTATTTGAGCTAAGATCGCGGTACATATTATTTTTTATGCATTCCCGGTTTACTCACAATTTGAAAATAAAAGTAACTGATGTTCTTCTTTCGCGCAATAGTTTCTTTTTTTTGAGAAAAAAAATCGGAGCGTTTTGGCGCTCCGATCATTAATGCAATCTGTATGAAAATCGAAATTATACAAGACCCTGATCCAGCATCGAATCGGCTACCTTGAGAAATCCCGCGATATTCGCGCCATTCACATAGTTGCCCGGCGTGCCGTATTTCGCAGCGGTATCGACGCAGGTTTGATGAATATTCCTCATGATCTCGTGTAAGCGATGGTCCACTTCTTCAGCCGACCACGGCAGGCGCATGCTGTTCTGCGACATTTCAAGTCCTGATGTGGCTACGCCGCCCGCATTGGAAGCCTTGCCGGGAGCATAAAGGATTCCCGCATCGGTAAATACTTTGAAGCCCGCAATGGTTGTCGGCATATTCGCGCCTTCTGCAACGCATTTGCATCCGTTCTTTACCAATTCTTTTGCATCGTTTTCATCCAATTCATTCTGGGTGGCGCAGGGCAGAGCAACGTCCACTTTGACGCTCCATGGACGTTTGCCTGCAAAAAATTCCGTTTTAAATTTATCCGCATAATCTTTCACACGGTCGTTTCCGCTGGCGCGCATCTGAAGCATGTAATCGATCTTCTCGCCTTTGATTCCGTCTTTGTCATAAATAAATCCGTCGGGGCCTGAGAGCGTGACCACTTTCCCGCCGAGTTCAGTAACTTTTTTCGCGGCACCCCAGGCAACGTTGCCAAATCCTGAGACTGCGACAATTTTACCTGCCAGCGATTGACCTTTAGTCTTCAGCATTTCTTCCGCAAAATACGTTACGCCGAAACCGGTTGCTTCCGGACGAATCAGTGAGCCGCCCCAGTTCAATCCTTTACCCGTCAAAACACCGGAGAAATCGCGTGTCAGGCGCTTATATTGTCCGAAAAGAAATCCGATTTCGCGCCCACCCACGCCGATATCGCCCGCAGGTACGTCCACATTCGGGCCAATGTGACGATGAAGTTCCGTCATAAAACTTTGGCAAAAACGCATCACTTCGTTATCGCTCTTACCTTTAGGATCAAAATCCGATCCGCCTTTACCGCCGCCCATCGGGAGCGTAGTCAGTGCGTTTTTGAAAACCTGTTCAAATGCCAAAAATTTTAAAATTCCTAATGTAACCGATGCGTGAAAACGCAAGCCGCCTTTATATGGCCCGATCGCGCTGTTCATTTGAATACGGAATCCGCGATTGACCTGAATTTCTCCCTGATCGTCAACCCATGGAACTCGGAACATTACGACGCGTTCCGGCTCGACCATTCTTTCCAAAATTTTGGCGGAACGGTATTCCGGATGTCTTTCTAAAACTAAGTCCAGCGATTCGACGACTTCTTCAACTGCCTGATGAAATTCGGGTTCTGATGGATTTTTTGCCTTTACATGTGTAATTATTTTTTTCGTGTAATCAGACATAAATGCCTCGTTTATTTTTATTGTAAGTTAGCGTATCAGTCTAAGTGGTGGCAATTTAAGCATAAGTTAGTCACTTGTAAATGATTTTTGTCATGTTCCTAAAATAATTCTATCTATAAAAAAAACAAATATTAACGGATCTAATTAGAAAATGTATTATGTGGAGAATTTCAACACTTAAATTATTTTACATTGACTACTCAATAGGATTATCTGCGTAAATTTGCGCCATCCGCGGGAAAGTGACTATGCTTCTATAAGACACTGAATATGTTTCGGTGTTGTTCCACAGCATCCGCCGACGACTTTCATTTGAAAGCGGTTGATCCAGTCTTTGACACGTTTTGCATAATCCTGCGCCGTTACATCAGATTCCGCCGTATATCCTTTTTTGAGAATGTTCGCATACCCGCCGATAGGTAAACTCGTCAGACTTCGAAGCGCTTCCAAATTTCTTTCCATCAAATTTACTTCAACGCAATTGATTAAAATGACATCGGGCTTGAAGAGTTCACAGCTTTCAACTGCGTTTTCTAAAGACTCACCGCTCAGCAGATGTTCCGGGTCTTTGCAGATGAAACTAACCAGAACGGGCAACTCCGTCTGTTTCGCATACTCCAGCGCGATGACCGCTTCGCGAATCGTGTTCATCGTTTCAATTAAAAAAATATCCACACCGGAATTATATAAATTATCAATGTGCCGGCGTTGCTCGTCGAAAAGTTCTTCGTTTGTTGGAACAAGTTCCGGCGAGTAACAATCCTCCACGGGCGCAACGGAACCGGCGATAAGAACCGGTGAGGTTACTTTTGATTCTTCCCGGGCAAATCGAACTTCATCAACGGCGATACGCGTCAAATCAAAGGCGCGCGGCTCCATGCTTTCCTTTTTTAACGCGCGGTAATTGGTGCGAAACGTGTTTGCGGTAATGATTTCCGCTCCCGCGCGAATGTAATCGCGATGAATCGATCGCAGAATTTGCCTCCCTTCGCGGCTCAGCAAAGCGACCGTTGACCACAAAGGCAATAGGGTCTTGACTCCACGCGCCTCGAGTTCACTACCCGTCGCGCCGTCAAGAATAATAATGGATGGCTGAGAGAGTCGCTCTGAAAAGGTCATAAATTGATAAGATTTGATATGAATAAAACGTATTCACATCTCTATCGAATTAGGGGGAGGAGCCGTGGCATTAACTCTTAAACTGTTCTAAACTTCCGCGTAACGTTTTTATCGTTTCGCGGAAATTCCGTAATTTTGCTTTTTCTTTTTCAATCACCTGTGGCGGAGCCTTGGCAACAAAATCCGCGTTATCAAGTTTTCTTGAGATGCCTTCTACCTGATTTTCCAACCGGGCAATCTCCTTGCTCAATCTCGCGCGTTCCGCTTCGGCGTCAATTATACCCTCGAGCGGAATGTACAATTCCACACCCGCCACCACCGCGCTGGCGGAATTTTTTGGTTTTTGAAGTGTTGCCACCGTGGTCATATTCTCCACACGCGCAAGATTCTTGATGTATGAATCTGCGCTATGCAGCAGCGCGGTCATTTGGTCATCATCGGTTACGATGAACGCATCGGTTTTTTTTGCAGGTGAAATATTCATTTCGGAACGGATATTACGAATCGACACAATAATATTTTGAATCTGTTCGAATTCTTTTTCTACCGCCGAATTCACTCGTTTTGAATCGGTCTTTTCCCATGCTTGCGTCATGATGCTTTCACCGTCTTTTCGCGGCGCCAATCGCTGCCAAATTTCCTCGCTAATAAAAGGAACGATCGGATGCATGAGTTTCATGATTCCTTCCATGAGATACAGCGCAGTGGACAGTGTCTGAATTTTTACTTCTTCGGAACCGTTATACATTCGTTCTTTGATCATTTCGAGATACCAGTCGCAGTAATCATTCCAAAAAAACTGATAAACGGAATTCATGGCCTCATGCAATTTGTAATTTTCCAATCCATCCGTTATGCCGGCAACTGCCCGATTGTATCGGCTCAATATCCAATGATCCGCCAGTTCCGTGATCTTGGATGCGTCGGGTAATTGCGGTTTCGCCTGCGGGCAATTTTCCATCTGCATTGCGATAAATCGAAATGAGTTCCATACTTTGTTTGAAAAATTTCTTCCGATCTCAAACTGCTTTTCACTTAAATTAATATCCTGCCCTTCTGCGCTCAAGTCAACGAGTGTAAAACGCAACGCATCAGCAGAATAGGTATTGATCACCGCGATCGGGTCGATGCCGTTGCCGAGCGATTTGCTCATCTTACGCCCTTTTTCATCACGTACAATGCCGTTAAAATAAACCTGCGTGAAAGGCGGTTTCTTCGTGAACTCCAGTCCTGCCATGATCATGCGCGCCACCCAGAAAAAAATGATATCCGGGCCGGTCACAAGCAAATTGGTCGGATAAAAATAATCCAGATTTTCTGTTTTTTTAGGCCAACCCATGGAGGAAAACGGCACTAACCAGGAAGAAAACCATGTGTCCAGTACGTCGTCATCCTGACGGATGTCTTCGATTTTGAATTTTAAATTCTTAATTCTAAATTTTTCGGCGGCATCTTCTCTCGATTTGGCCACAACCATTTCTCCCGAAGGCAAATAGTACGCAGGAATTCTGTGCCCCCACCAAAGTTGACGCGAGATACACCAGTCGCGAATGGATGTCATCCAATGTTCGTACGTCTTTATCCATTTCTCCGGATGAATTTTGATCTCGCCGTTTTGAACCGCCTCCAGCGCCGGTCTGGCGAGTTCATCCATTTTGAGAAACCATTGTTCCGATACCAGCGGCTCGATTGGAACATTTCCCCTCTGAGAATAACCGACACGGTTAAGATGATCCTCGATCTTTTCGAGAAAACCGAGTTGCTGCATTTCCTCTACGACTTTTTTACGCGCGGTAAAACGATCGAGGCCTTGAAACCGTTCCGGAACATTTTTATTCAGCGACGCATCCACATTCATGATGTTAACAAACTCTAACTGATGACGTTTGCCCATTTGAAAATCGTTCGGATCATGCGATGGCGTTACCTTAACGGCTCCGGTTCCAAATTCTTTATCTACGTAGGCATCGGCAAAAATAGGTATCTCCCGACCTACAATTGGAAGAATAACTTTTTTTCCATTCAGATGTTTGTAGCGTTCATCGTCGGGATGAACAGCCACGCCGGTATCGCCGAGCATGGTTTCCGGGCGCGTGGTTGCCACGATCATAAATTCGTCGGAGTCTTTCACAGGATATTTGAAATGCCAGAGTTTCCCATTCACCTCTTTATATTCCACTTCCTCATCGGAAATAGCGGATTGGGAAAACGGGCACCAGTTGACAATATAATTTCCTTTATAAATCCATCCTTTTTCGTAGAAATGAACAAATACTTCCAGCACGGCATCGGACAACGTTTCATCCATCGTAAACCATTCCCTGTCCCAGTCACAGGAACATCCCATTTTCTGCAATTGCCCGATGATACGCGCACGGTAAATTTCTTTATGTTTCCAAACCTCACCGACAAACGCGTCGCGTCCCATTTGCCGCCGGTCTTTTCCTTCGGATTTTAGTTGTTTCTCCACGACGGTCTGCGTCGCAATACCCGCGTGATCCGTTCCCGGTGACCATAACGTTTCGAACCCCTGCATACGTTTGAAGCGAACGTAAATATCCTGCACGGAATTATTATACGCATGGCCGATATGCAATGCCCCGGTTACATTCGGCGGCGGAATGACAATCGTGAACGGCTTTTTATTCTTATTCACTTCGGCGTGAAACAGACGGTGCTTCATCCAATAGGCATACCATTTATCTTCCACCGTTTTGGGATCGTATGCTTTCGGAATCTCTTGTGTTGTATTTTTGATCAAATCGCTCATTCATTCTCCGTTATAAATCAGTTCCCTTCTAATCGAGGCGCAATATAAAAAAAGTTTTTTCATTTTCAAACAGGATGTTCGGTTTGGCTTTCCAGCTTACAAAGCATTAAACTTGTTTTTAGTCACATAACTGTTGCCATGAATAAAGAAACGCCAGCGTTTGTCAACAGCATATTGAATGCCGATGCGAGGGGATCTTTTGATTCTGAAACCGGCGTAACCGTCATCAACAATGAACAAAGTGTTCCCCAAATAATCTTCCCCATTCAAAGCGAGATTGATTGACATCGCTTGGCATAATTTTCCAGGCCCGTTTGCGAGGTCTATTGTTTTTTCAATATGGCGCCGCTTTTTCATAACGCCGATTCCGTCCAAAGGTTCCAATGCCCGGATCAGGCAAGCCCCGGCAGTGCCGGTCCTTTCCGTCACTACATTCACGCAAAAATACATGCCGTAAATAAAATAAACGTACGCGTGCCCTGCCTCGCCGAACATGAGGATATTGCGCGGCGTTTTTCCCGGATGCGCGTGCGACGCCGGGTCGTCGGCATTACGATAGGCTTCAACCTCTACAATACGTCCGGAGGTTACCGTTTTACCTTTGATGCGAACAAGAATTTTCCCAAGCAGGTCCGGCGCCACATCAAGAGTAGGGCGGCTATAAAAAGAACGGGGGAGCTTAGCGGGCATGATTGGCGGATTTTTGCTTACCGAAATTAACGTTGATCTCGTCGAGAAGAAAATCGACCTGGTGCAGAAAGCGCTCCGACGCGCATCCGCGGCGCTTACATTCACGGCACGGTATCTTTAACTTACACTCCACGTCGTTTTTATGCGCAGCTTCAATTTCGCCAAAGGCTTCATATAATTCGCTTTCAATGGCTTCCATTTTCTGTTTGGAATTAGTTTCACTGATGAGTTTCGTCCATTTCATGCGAAGCATTTCCTCGAGGTCCTTGACACGTCCCAGAAATACGCTGATGGTGGCGCGCCATATCATGACGGCTTTATTCAGTATTTCCTCATCGACGTCTTCGGCTTTTTGATTCTCCTCTTCGAATTTGAAATTTTTCAAATCCAAAATATGCTGCACCATGCCTTGAATTTCTTCAATTTCACTGAAAACTTCTTTTTTCGTGTCTCCGTACAGGTCTGTAACAGAGTGATCAAAATGTTCGATCGCTTTTCGCAGCACGCCCTGCGTCACCGTCACCGCGCTCTGCTCCAGGTCATTGGATTCCTGGGCAAACTGCTGAAGATAGTTTAACGCAATGCGAAGGTTCTGCGCCGCTTCTTTTTCATTGTTAATTTTTGAATAATTGAGCGATTGAAAAATGACATCGAAATACGCATTGATGCTGACTTCGATTTCTTTCATTTTTTTATTCAGCTTTTCGGCTCCTTTGATCCGAATTTCCTGCGCCCGCGCCTGAATTTGTTTGTTCGGATGCCTTTCCAGCATCTTCAAAATCGTTACCGAAACATGGCGCGGAGTAGAATCGTCGCTCAGCAAATCAAATATATCATCCAATGACAAAACGTCCTGCGCAATATCGCTGACCGCTTCATCATTTTCCAAATGCATGTACACGATCACACTCAAATTGAAAAAGTCAGACGGATCGTCTTTACTCTTTTCGAGGGTCTTAAGTTTTCTCTCATTTAGGTCGGCGGTCAAATCCGCTTCAATTTCAATTTCTTCTTCCTCTTCCATCATTTTGCTGGTGTCTTTGGAAGTAAGAATGATCTTGACGGCGGACTGCATGATATCAAAAAACTCGTTGCCCAAAAGCGTCGGTTGCCTCTGCCGCATTAAATCTGCAAATTCATCGCTTTTAATTATTTTTTGCAGAAATTTGATCGACATCATGGAAATAACATTGGCGGCAGCTTGTCGGATCTGCGGATCTTCGTCAATAAGATACGAAAACAAAATGGCCGCATTTTCAATACTCAGGCTCTGGAAAGCCAACCCGTGAATTTCCCTCGCCTTGACAATGCGCCGGCTGCGGCGTTTCATCACACGTTGCGCCGTTTTTAATATCTTATCGTCTTCACGATCGATGTCGCGTTCCTTGATCAGATTGATATAATCCATCAGAACTTTTGTCGGAAGCCTTGGATTATTGAAGACAGCGTCCAATACCTCAAGGTTTTTTTCAAACAACAAAAATACCATGAGATTCTGGCATTCCGAATCGCGGGCAAATTTTAGTCTTTCCAGCTCGCTGAAATCAAGCACCTGAATGTAACGTCCGACGCGGGTCCAGAAGGTATCGTTCTGGATGGTCATTCGTAATTCAACCGGCTGATCCAGAAAGTTTCGGTAAACGTCGAGTTGATACGGCAGCGGCAAGCGGTAGTATTTGGTTAGAATTTCTTTCAGAGCCGCGCTTTCGGATTTCGACAGCTTCGCATCCGTTTGCTCCAACGCATCGGCCTGCGCGCGCAATGCAGAAAGTTCTTCCTGAGTTTGTAATAATGATTCGTCCATGAATACCTATAATAAAATAACATGCTTATCGGGTTGGCTCATAATAAGAAAGCCTGAGCAAAATCGAAGGCTGAATTTACTATACTTTGCCATGGTTCGACAAGCTTGTCCTGAGGCCTGCCGAAGGGCCCGCCATGACGTATGTGAGTAAACCCGATAGGCTCTTAAAATAAAGAGAAATTATCAGATAGAAACTAATTCACTAACCCTACTCTGATGTGTCATGATCAACGCGGGACAATTTAATTGTAAATTAGAAAAATGCGACCCGACGGTTTCCAATGCCAGTTTCGGCGAATTGTTTTCTGCGCTTAAATGGGCCAGAAAAACATGCCGTAACCGCACGCTCGTAACTTCGGCCAGCGTTTGCGCAGCTTGTAAATTGGAAAGATGTCCAAGTTTGCCTGCGATGCGTTGTTTCAAGGGCCACGGATAAATGCCTTTTTTCAGCATTTCTTCATCGTGGTTACATTCCAATACCATAACATCGCTGTTCTTGATCTGTTCCTTAACCAAGTTGGTGGCGTATCCCGTATCGGTCACAACGCTGATTTTTTTTTCTAAAAAGCTGAAACTGAATGCCATTGGATCAACGGCATCATGTGAGACCGCAAAAGGCGTTACTCTAATGTCGTTAATTTCGAACGCCGTGTCAAATACATTTACAGGATAATGCGCTGGAAGCTCCGAACTCACACGGAGATAGGTCTGCGCGTTTACATGAACCGTCGCTGTATTATTCTTGGCAAATTTCTTCAAACCGCTGATATGGTCAATATGTTCATGCGTGATGAATACATGCTGAATGTCTTTTGTGCTCACGTCAATGTCGCGCAGGCGATTTTCGACTTCATTGTAACGCAGCCCGGCGTCAACCAGAAAATGCACACCGCCCGCGCGGAGATAAACGCAGTTTCCTTTGCTTCCGCTTCCGAGAACGCAGATATAAAAATCAGACGGCATAATGTTTAATAGAAAAATTGATCATCTAAAAATTCACATGCAAAAATATTTAACATTTTTCATTTATAGCGTGCGGCTGCCGGGTTTGACGGCCGGAAGTTCGCCATTTTTACATAGCGGACATTCCCGCGGTTCGTATTTTACAACGTCCACGGACACGAGAGAATATTTCGGCACGCCGAATTCCACTTTTCCGTTACTTCGGTCGACCAAAAATCCCACGCCGATCACGTTGGCATTGGCGTCGCGGCATAACTGCACGACCTCTTTGATCGAACCGCCCGTCGTGACCACATCCTCAACCACCAGCACGTTTTCATCGCGTTTGATCTCAAAACCGCGCCGAAAACTCATTACGCCGTTTTCCCGTTCCGAAAAAACACACCGCGCATTCAATGTCCGCGCTACTTCATGGCCGACAATGATGCCGCCAACCGCCGGTGCCGCAACCGCATGAATTTTGTGGTCTTTGAAGAACATTGCGATCTCCGCGCACAAGATCTGCGCCCAATTCGGGTACTGCAATACCTTGGCGCATTGAAAATAATTAGGACTGTGCGCGCCCGACGTCAGGATGAAATGCCCTTCCAGTAGAGCGCCGCTTTTACGGAAAATATCGAGTACTTCGTTATCATTCAACGCCGACGATCCTCCGGTTATTCATAAGAATAATTTTTGCTGTCGTGAATTTCTTTTACGTATTCCATAATATTGAAAAAATCGTATTTCTTGGAGTATGAATAACTTGACGTAAAAATCAAGATCAGCCATAAGCCGCCATACACCACGACTACTTTTAACCACGAAACATCGTAGAGAATTTTGAGAATACGCATCAGACGAACGCAGTGCCAGAGGATCATGGCAAAAGAAATCCAAATGGAAAGATAAAGAAAAACGTCGACTTTCATTAAGCGCTGAAAGAGGATCACGCAGGGTATCAGGAATAAATAATGAGAACTGCTCCACAAACCCGCGATGAGCGACTGCTGGAATGACAGCGGTTTTAAAAAAACAAAACTAAGCAGTTTGATAATAACAGAAATGATCAGGAACGCAAAACAAAAAATGAACCAAAACTGAAATACAAACGCTTCCGGGCTCCATGCCAGTCCGTCTATCCAGCCTTTCAATGTATCGGCCACGATCCCGTTGGCCATCACTTCGTCAAATATCTGATGTCGGCGCAATTCGTAAAAAAGAATCGATAGATGAGAAGCCAGCGCAAGACTGCTGAGAAATCCGATCACAAGCGCCGGCCATACCGTGATAACACGGCTTTCACGAATATCGCTGTAAAAACTTAAAATTTTCGTGATCGATCTGAAAACACTGTTCTTGAATTTTCCGCTTTGACGGTAAAAACTTATAAATACGATAACAAGCAGAAGGCCCATTAACGGATATGTTTTGGGATAAATGGTCTGATACGACCCTATTGCGATGGCATCGAACTTGTCATCACTGTAAACCGATTTGGCAATGTCATAAGCAAATCGATCTTTGCGGTCATAGGTGACAAGGCCGGAAGTGTAAATAGTCGCGTCGTAATGCGGATTAGCGTGAACATAAGGCCGGTTCACGGAAAAGTCATTATAGGAACGAATGAGTCCGCCCGCAACTTTCCATTCATCAAGTTTCTTGTACATATCCACTATGTGTTTGGCCTGGAACTTGGTCGACATCGGGTCGCTGTAGCCGTTCTGATTGTTAGAAAATATCTGAGCTCCATACAAGCAGATCACTGCACGGTTGGGCCATCGCGATAAGCTTCTGTTGATAAATGAATTGATCCAGAGAGGATTATTTCCGCGAATATCCAAATTGATAATATCGACATTATCGAGATACGTGTCCTGGCTGCCAAGTACCGAAGTGTAAAAAATAGGACGATCATCCAGCGTTCGTATCCATTGGGTCAGAGTTGAGAAATAATCCAACGACGCCTTCTGACTGTGATCCGATGCGCTGCCCACGCCCCATGCAATAATACACGGGTTCATCCGGTCATACTGAATCATGGACTTGAAATAGCTCTTCAGGTCTTCCACATAGGCCGGCTGCTGAATGACATTAGTAGTCAGACTATGCAGCGGCGCTTCGTACATAAGGTACATGCCATATCGGTTGCATAGTTCTATAAAATAGGGATGCGGCGGATGATGCTTAAAGTAAATAGTATTGGCTCCCATTTTCTTGATCTTCTGAATATCCTGCTCCATCACCGCATAAGGGATGCTGTTTCCCGTTCCTGGAAAATCTTCATAATAAACCACGCCTTTGATACTTAAAGGCTGTGCGTTAAATAACAAATACTGCTCATGCGCCTCGGACCTGGCAATTCCGAGCTGCGTGGAAACCTGATCCACCATCTCATTTCCGATCATGATGGAAATAATGAGTCGATAACGGTAAGGATTTACCGTCGCCCAAAAAATAGGTTTCTCTATGGTAAAACGAGTGTCAAAATTTGTAAAATTCGTAACCGAAACCACATTTTCCTGATTCAATTCTCTAATCTTCGGTATTTCCCAGACATTACGGTAGCGTTTGTATCGATTCGTATAAACAGGTTCAGGGTCTTCTTCATTAAATATTTCTATAAGATAACGGACATTCTCGTTTTTATTAATAATTCCCGCGACTCCGGATGTGTCCTTGATCTGAAAGCCAAAATCATAATTGCGCAATTGTAAATTCAAAACCATATCGCAGCTTCTTTGATCCGCTGCGATTTCGTATGCAACATGATATTTGCTTATAGCTAATTTAGGCGTCGCGATGAGAAATATTTCTCTGAAAATCCCGCCGTATAATTTTGGTTGGAGCGTTCTGGCATAACGCGGTATACCCGTGCGCGAGTCCAAACGGCTGTCTACGACAATTTCGATCGTGTTGGGTTCTTCCGCATGGATCAGCGTTTCATCAAGATCTATTTCCGTATGCAGATAAGCGCTGTTGACATTGGCGATAAAGTCGCCGTTGATGCGTATCTCGGAACGAAAGTTGATGCCAAAGCTGACCAAACGAAAGTGCTTGTTTCTGAATTCGGGCCCCGGAGTAAATGTTTTTCTGTAAATCACTTTCCCTTCGTAATCGTAATTACTGGGAACATTGATCGAACGGGTAACGCCGTCGATGGTGATGGTCCATTCACCGGACAGATCAAGCAGCAGTCGCTGCTCCGAAAGAGATAGATGGTTTATCAACAACTGTTCATCATATCCGTTTTTATCGCCATAAAAACGAATATCATCTTCAGCGCGCGCTAATGAACCAAGAATCAAGAATGGAATTAAAATAATAATGAGCAACTGCGGATAAAAGCGATGCATATTCAACAGAGTCCTCTCTTTGCAAGTTAGATGATTCTTTTTCCGAAAAACGAAGCCATAAGCTCTACCCCGATCTTGGCGGTTTGATTTTTCGTATCGAGAATCGGATTGGCTTCGACAAATTCGGCAGATACTACGCGTTTACAATTATGCAGCGATTCCATCACATAATGCGCCTCGCGGTAGGTCAGGCCTCCATGAACCGGAGTTCCGACTCCGGGTGCTACCGACGGATCAATGCTGTCGGCATCAAAACTAAGATGGATACCGGCCGTGTCCCCGGATGCGATTTGAATGGCCTTTTCAATAATGTCATGAATACCTTGTTCGTCAATATCCCGCATGGTAAAAACGGTCACGCCCATTTCACGGATATGGTTGATCTCACCCTGATCCAGCGTCCGGATACCCACCAATACCGTGTTGGACGGATCAACCTTAATAAAACTTCCTCCAACCGAAGTTAATTTAGGGTGGCCTACGCCCATGGAAATAGCGAGCGGCATCCCGTGAATATTTCCTGATGGCGACGTTTCCGGTGTATTCATGTCCCCATGCGCATCTACCCAGATAACCCCGATTTTCTTATGTTGTTTTCTGAAATGAGAAGACACCCCGGCTAAGGTTCCAATGGCAATCGAATGATCGCCGCCCAGGATCAGAGGAAATTCGTGATCGTGAAAACTTTTTTCAACCGCATCCGACAGCGTGGTTACGGCCCTGACGATCTCATTGAGATATTTGAGACGTTCATGGCCTATTCTTAGAATTTCCGGGGTTTTCGATACGATATCCCCGCTATCCTTGACGGTATAACCTAATTCATTTAGACGTTCCCTTAGGCCAGCGATACGCATGGCCGAAGGACCCATATCGGTTCCGCGTCTTCCTGCCCCCAAATCCAAAGGAACACCGATTAACCGTATTGTACGCATCATGAACCTCTATGGGTTTATGTTCTCTTAAACGGTTTATTAGAAATTATTCGAGAAATTGTTTAGGATGTAGAAATTAAGAATGAAATATTAGAATGTAAAAATACAAATCAAAAAGTTAAAAAATAGAATCCGCAATATTTTTTCATGAATTGATAGCCATTTAAATTTCATACAAAGAACTAATATTTTAATATTTTATTTAGATAACTCCCACAAAAACTTCACGGAATGAAGTTAAGACATTGGGTTTTTTGATATTTAATTTGTCATTTTGATTTTTGACTTTTAATTTTTACGTAAATGACAATGTCTTTAAAAGCCTAAATACTTTCATGTCCACAAAGAACTTCCCTCGATAAATAACCTCTGAATTGATTTACTTTTTGGAGTGTGTAATATATTCTAACAGAGTCTAATAATCAAGCTTATAGCCCATAAGAAAGCGGTTTTGTATAGCAGTGCGATTTCGAATATGTTCAAAACCCTGAATGTGTGTCCACTGATAGATCAAGTACAAATATTGTTGGCGAAACGTTTCCCATTGGAATTGGGTGGAAATAATATTTTTGGTTTCATTAATGCCCTGCAGAAACGTTTTGTTTTGTTTTCCGGGTGTACCTGCATCCACGAACCCGTCCTCATAGCCAAATACTTCTATATTACCATTGCCGTGACGCAATAATTCATAATTTAATCCAAAAAATAGTTTTCGCATCGGACGATATCTGATTTCGAAAAAATAGTCATCGGAATTGGGCGGAAGGGACGACCCAATACTGGAACGAAAATGGGCATAGTTAAGAAGGCCGTATTTGTGAGAATAAACGTACGGTTCGATTCTGGAATATTCAAACCGGAAATCGGTATCCTGCACATTAAACGGCTCAACCCAATAAACGCCGGCCATTACGGCCCAAGTTTGCTTCCAATAAGTAAATGGATTTCGGACAGTAGTAAAATCGTCAAGGTATAATGCAGCGTAGGCCTTGACGTTTGGAACCATAAAAGCAGTCGCGTCAAAACTCATCGTATTATTGTCTTTATCTCCGAGATATTGTTCTGAAATATGATACGGAATGATAGGGTTCAAATACTGAATTTCAACGTCCCGTCCACCGTATATCACGCTTTCATTACCTGCCAGAAAGAACCAGGGCAAAGCTTTCCATTCCAGCCGGTGCGCCACGATATACTTCCTATCGCTGGCATCTCCTGCGCCGTTATAGACAAGTGGTTTACTCCGGAGCCAACCGTGCAAATAAGTGAACTTAAGTCGATCAAACGTGACGTCCAACCTTAAATTATCAAAAGCGCCTGCATTTTCGGATAGAAATAAATTGGAGTGTTTTCCGGGGCCAATAATAATAGGATCTTTCCCAAATTGAAGTCGAAACCATTTTGGCTCAATGACAAGATAGGCGTTTGCGTTTAGGGAATATACGTTGTCACTTGATGGATTATAATTTATTACGCCACCCTGGCTGCTTTCGCCAAAACGATAAGCCTTGTCCGATCCTTTGATTAGCGTGCTGGAAAAATCTGAATAAAATGCAATGGTATTTTTTAATACGCCGCGCACACGCCCGGAAGCACGAGTAAAGCTAACTGCTTCATTTATTGTGTCTTCCTGCCCTCCATACCGGTTGATATCCACCGCCTGTTCAAGAATAGCATCTCCGAGAACATAACTCATGCCGCCAGAAATATCCGGTTCAAAATCGATAATGTGTTTTTCAATTTCGTCAACCGAGACATCATTGCTCGTCTGTTTCAATTCAAAATGAAATTCGCCTTTGAGTTTTTGAAAGAGCCCCATTTCCGATCGGGAAAGTAACAGCGGGTTATTGGTTAACTTTTCGTCTAATTCAATGATGATTTTTAGAACGGTATTACGGGTATACGGTTTATTGCGTAATTCGATGGACGGAGCAATGACATTCTTCGCCTCGAGTTTTTCTATGAAATCATATACAAAATGATATAGTGGAAGATTGACTGACGGAGTGGTTTTACCGCTTTCTGAAATGATGTTTTCCTGACCTTGGCCTAACAGAGAAAGTGTGCAAAGAAACATCAAGAATCCGGATACAGACCGTTTAATTTTGAACAAGTAATTAACTCCTAAGAATTACTATCCGTTTTAACGCTTTGCGTTATTCTTTGAGAATCTTTTTGGAATTAAGCGCAACTAAACCATAAAGAATCCTGTGGCGTATCTATCACCGCTCCTGGAGCCCAATATGTTTTCCTATGGAAAAAAAATAGATTTTAAAGAATCACGGGAGCTTACAATTAAGCTGCCGACATCACCTAATATCCCTTCGTGTCCCACTTGAGCATTTGCCAGACTGTCATGAATATGATTTCAACATCAAGGGAAAAAGACCAGTTTTCTATATACCAAATATCATGATTAACGCGTTTTTGCATCAAATCCGGATCTTTAGTTTCTCCGCGAAACCCATTCACTTGCGCCCATCCGGTAATTCCCGGTTTCACAAGATGGCGCAGCATATAATTATCTATAATGTTTTTCGATTCCATATTAAGCGGCGTCGGATGCGGACGCGGACCGACAACGGACATTTGCCCTTTTAAAACATTCCAGAATTGCGGAAGTTCGTCCAAATTGGTCTTACGTAGAAATTTTCCAAGCGATGTGATACGCGGGTCGTTCTTAGTAGCCTGTTGGTATTTTCCTTCGCTGTTGGTATCCCGACTGTCTGAAACCATGGAGCGGAATTTGTAACAAGTAATTTTTTTGTTATTTCGCCCCCATCGCTCTTGTTTAAAAAATACCGGCCCCTTCGAAAACAACTTAATAACTATTGCAATTAACGGAACAAGCCATGAAAGAAAGAATACGATCATAACAAGCGAGAATAGGGCGTCGAACGCACGCTTTAAGACATACCAATGCATCTCGTCTAACTTATCTTTCCGAACTGAAATAACCGGAAACCGGTCAAACATGGTGATCTCAAACTTGTCGGAAATAAATCTGAAATAATCCGGAATGATCTTGACACGTGTGGTATGACTGGTACACGTTTTTATAACCTCGTCAATTTTTTCAACCGCATAAGCCGGCAACGCAATAATCACATCATCGACCGGGTGATCGGTAAGCATTTTTTCCAGTTGATCTATGGTTCCAAGATATTGGCCATTGAGCGATGTTTTGCTGTGATCATCCAAAAACCCGACAAGTCTGTAACCAAAATGCGGATTCGTAAGAATGGATTCATGAAAACTTTGTCCAACTTCTCCTGCGCCAATAATAAGAATATTTCTTAAATTTCTTCCGCGCTTTCGAAGCAGATACAAAAATCCTCTTAAAAGAAATCTTTCAAATGTCACAAGACTGAGCGACCCGATGGCGTACATTAAAACAAATGAGCGAGATAACGGATGGTTTTTCATTAAAAACAAGATCAGAATCGCCGCAATTACTTGTATTAGTACGTTCTTGATCAAACCGATAAATTCAATTCCAAAAGAACGGGAGCGGAATTCATCATACAAATTCGTTATACGCGCTGAAAAAAACCAGATAAGTATCAATGAAAAGGAAAGAAAATAGTCGCGAGTGGTAAGTTCAATGGCATTGCGGGTTGCAAAATAGTTTGCAGCTGATATAAAGGCTATGAGGATGGCCGCTATATCTGCAGTGAATCGAAATACATAGAGAGACTTGCGATGAATATGCATAAGAAAACTACAGAATTCAATTTAAGCTAAATCATCGAGACTCAAAACTCAATGCCATGTCTTTGTAGAATCTGAAAAAGATTATACAGCTATTGCAATGGTAATGTAGAAAAAAAAAATATGAAATGGAATCTATTTTATTGGATATGATTCATATACCAACTTATTGTCTTTCGTAATCCCTCTTCCAAAGTAGTTTTTGCCTTCCATCCCAATGAATTTAATTTTGAAACATCCATCAATTTTCTTGGCGTACCATCCAGCTTGGTGGTATCAAAAATCAATTTTCCTCCGTATCCTATCAACTTCTTAATTAATTCAGCCAGATTTTTGATTGAAATTTCTTCTCCGACGCCTATATTGATAAATTCATTCCCAGAGTAACTGTTCATCAGAAAAACACAAGCGTCAGCCATGTCATCAACATAGAGAAACTCCCGCAAAGGCACACCGGAACCCCATATAATCACAGAAGGCTCATCTTTGGTTTTAGCTTCTATGAATTTACGAATAAGAGCCGGTAATACGTGTGCATTCTGCAAATCAAAATTATCATTCTCGCCGTATAAATTTGTCGGCATCACGGATATGTAGTTAGTCCCGTATTGACGATTGTATGACTCACATAATTTGATACCGGCTATCTTAGCAATCGCATAAGGCTCGTTTGTCGGCTCCAAGGTACCGGTAAGTAAGTAGGACTCTTTAAGAGGTTGAGGCGCTAATCTCGGGTAAATACAAGAGCTCCCCAGAAACATTAGTTTTTTGACTGATGTGATATAGGATGACTCGATTATATTGTTCTGGATCTTAAGATTCTTGATCAAAAAATCGGCGCGATACGTGTTGTTGGCGTGGATTCCGCCGACCTTCGCCGCGGCCATAAAAACAAATTCGGGATGTTCATCTTCAAAGAACTTACTGACCGCGTCTTGTTTTTCCAGGTCCAATTCTGCATGGGAACGCGTAACCAGGTTTATGTAACCGTCCGCTTCAAGTCGACGCACTAAAGCTGATCCGACTAAACCGCGATGCCCGGCAACAAATATCTTTGAGTTTTTTTCCAAGCTATCTCTTAATTTTGATTTTGTGAATGCGTTCAAGTAGTTCTATGTCAGCCTCCACCATTAAGTGGACCAATTCTTTGAATGATGTCTTAAACTTCCAAGGTAGTTTGCTTTCTGCCTTGGAGGCATCCCCTACTAACACGTCGACTTCACTTGGTCGAAAATAAATCGGGTCGATTTTGACAAATTCCCGGTAATCCCGACCAACATAATGAAATGCTTCATCTAAAAATTCTCGTACCGTATGAGTCTCACCTGTTGCAATTACGAAATCATCAGCTTTTTCCTGCTGCAGAATGAGCCACATAGCTTCCACATATTCTTTTGCATATCCCCAGTCGCGCTTAGCATCCAAATTTCCAAGATATATACTATCCTGCATTCCTGCCAGAATATGAGCGAGCGCTCGGGTTATCTTTCTGGTCACAAAGGTTTCCCCTCTGCGCGGAGATTCATGATTGAACAAAATCCCGTTTGCAGCAAACATGTTGTATGATTCACGGTAGTTGACCGTTAGCCAGTACGCATAGACTTTGGCGGCACCGTAAGGGCTGCGTGGATAAAACGGTGTTGTTTCTTTCTGAGGAATTTCCTGAACCAGACCGTACATCTCGGAACTGGAGGCCTGATAAAACTTGGTCTTTGGATTGATCATACGAGCCGCCTCCAGAATACGTGCGGTTCCAAGTCCGGACACATCACCTGTATATTCCGGAATATCAAATGAAACACGCACATGCGATTGCGCCGCTAAATGATAGATCTCCTCTGGTTCGATCTGATGGATCAGTTTGATTAGGTTTGCGGAATCAGCTATATCCCCGTAATGAAGGAACATGCTTACGCCGTTGACGTGTGGATCCTTATACAGGTGGTCGATTCGGTCGGTATTAAATGTTGAGGCACGGCGAATAATACCATGCACTTCATACCCTTTTCCAAGCAATAATTCTGCTAAATAGGACCCGTCCTGCCCTGTGATCCCAGTTATGATGGCTTTTTTAGTCAACTTTTTTTTTCCTCTTATTTATTAGTGTTAAGATTAACTGTAACAAAAAAAAGAGAACAAATCGAGGATTATGATATAGGTAACGCTTCCACAATCGCCGCGGTTCACTGATAAGCCGAAACATCCATTCCATTCCGATTAGCTGTAGCCATTCGGGAGCTTGAGGCTTCTTCTTTGCAATAAAATCAAAAGCGGCACCTACTCCAATTAATACGGCAGGAAATGATTCCGTATGTACTGCCATCCATTTTTCCTGTTTGGGGCAACCAAGCCCTACAAATAAAAGCTTTACCCCGGATTCAGTTACATCCTGAGCCACCAGGGTCTCTTCATCATGCGTCAGAGGTCTGAATGGCGGACTAAATTTATATACGACCTTTAATGAAGGCAATGATTTTTTTAGTTGGTCTGTCATCGATTGAAGAACTTCGTGAGTTCCTCCATAAAAACCCACAGGAATTCTCCGGCGCGCAGCTTCGTTACACAATTCCATTGTTAGTCGGGGCCCATAAACGCGCTCAGCATTTTTGATACCTAACAATTTTAATACCCAAACAAGCGGCACACCATCCGGCGTCACTAGCCCAGCATGATTAATGATTTGCTGAAATTCAGAATTATCGTACGCCTCCATCACCATGTGTACATTGGCTACACACACGTACGTTTTCTTTTCATTTAAGATAAGACGAAAAATAGTGTCAACCGCTTGCCGATACGTAGTAAAGTCAACACGCATACCAAGTATAGAGCGATATAACTCATGATCCATAAGGCCCCTTGGGTTTTGATGCTTTACTCTGTAACTGCTAAAAGTAGCACGCTGTGGATTTCAAAATGACATCCGAAATATATTCCGGTTTAAATTTTAACAACTATTTGAGATTGGCGGATACCACGCACGAAGGTCGTTTTCCCTGGCGTGGTTCGGTGAACAAATCGCGCTTTGGTTCCCGAAAACTACGATCTCGTTTTCAGCTTTATTCTTTTACTCTACTGGATCTCATTTTACGAAAATAAATTTCCGCATTCGAATGCTTCGTGATTGATCGTTGAAGGTAGCCATTACCCGGCAAAAATAAATTCCGCTACTAATTTCATTCCCAGAACCATCGCGGCCGTTCCATCTTAATGAGTGGATTCCCTCATTGAATTTTCCCGAATGCAAATTCAAAATCTTTTGTCCAAGAATGTTATAAACCTCCGCACGGATTGTTGCTGGCTCTTTCAGAAAGAAAAATAATGACGTGGACCCATTAAACGGATTCGGATAACTCTCATTAAGAACAAATTTGTCTAATAAACTGTAGTCAGTCTCTTTCGTCGAATCAAATCCCGTAAAATTAACTTTTAGAAATACGGATTGGGTATCCGCATTACCCAAGGAATCCGATACTTGGAATGAGACCTTGAATTTTCCAATATCATCACGCGATGGCCGACCTTTTAGCAATCGATTGGTTGAATCATACGATATCCAATCTGGTTTCTCTATAAAACGAAACTGAAGACTATGACCATAGTAATTTACGGCCGATACCGGATAAGCCCACGTTTTATAGGTTGACAAGACCGTGTCAGGCTGAGAAATGATCTTGGTAACAACAAATCTGACACGAACCTCCATCGAAGTAGTGTCTAAGTCATTGCGAACGTACACACGAACTTTTTTAAGTTGCCCGTGACGCATCTCTTTAGGTTTGAAAGTATAAAAATAGCGATTGGATACAACAGTTCCATCCTCTGTCCAATAAGTCAACATTCGCTTTTTGTTATAATCTTCTGACCTAATTTCAAACATAAGTGAATCACCAGGATGCACTTCATAATCGAGCTGCCTTGAAATTAAGGTGTCCTTATATACATAAGTCTGTTTTGGTTTGTTTGGATAAAATGCTACAATATCAGGAGGAAATCTATTGTCAATAAAATGATTTAGGACCGTTTTGGTGATTGATTGAACATTTCTGTCTTTAACTAATCCATGTGCCCAATTTGTAGTAGCTCCATTGAATGTAGCGCCGCCATTATCATTAAAAAAAATACCCATAGTTGCATAACCCCGGCGCGTGCCGTCAAAATTCATTGCAGGATGAATACCCAGTATTCTAAAACGGTAGGGTCCGATAAACCCTGATGGGAAACCATCGTTCCAATAAATTTTTTTATACCCATCAGTTTCATATCCAACAATCGCGTTATCGCGACCTAACGTGTCGAGCGATAGTAGTTTTGTGTCTTCAAATATCCAATGACCCGCATTAAATATAACGTAACCACCGTACCCGCTGTCGGCAGGCAAAATTCGAATATTATTATCTACGTAATTCACAACACCGCCTTCTTCCCAATTGACGCCGGTCAGCTTATTGGAGTATCGATTGAGCGGAGGATAAGGCCATCGGCCTGTCACAAGGCTGTCCTGTACGTGATAGAGAGGATCCAAAACCGGATCTTTATAACAAACTATCGTATGAAAATCATTTTCATATCGCACCTGCGTCCAGCATGTGTTCCCGCTGAGTATAACGATTTTACCCCCTTGCGATAAGAAATACTCGGCCTTGTTTCGCATTCCTATAGACCAGTATTCACTGTGCCCGACGATCAAAACAACTTTGTAACGATCTAAAATATTCTGTGTCGAATCCAAGTCCGTATCCGAACAGTAATCCACTTTATATTTATTTTTTTCTAACCAGCTTCCGGCAATTGCTTCCCAGCCACTTTTTGGTGCGTACCGGTTCGGATCACGATTATACGGAACATCGGTAAAAAATCCGTCGCCCAAACCGCCGTAGGGCCTTTGAAATGACATTTTATAACACCTTTTGCCGGAAGTGGAATTATAATCGTAACCACTTTTCCCGCCAAAATTGTTGTAGAGCTGATAGGTGTTGGTAGATATAACAAACAAAATGTCATTTTGCATTGCAGGGTTTTTTACAATAAAGATTACACGCTTCTTAATATTAGTTAATGTGGAAAATTCTCCGATGTACACGCCGCTTTTCCATGATGGAGGAATTACAAGAGACAGCGTCGTATCCCAGCCACATCCATACCAGTATGCGCTGTCTGGGACTGCCTGAATTTTTCCGACTACATTTGCAATAACCTGAATTGGATTTAGATCTACCTGAGGGTAATACAATTTCAATTCAAAAAGCGGTATATCAATCGAAATAGATACATATACGGTATCCCCAGGATAATAACTGACCTTATCCGTGTACCCGCCCAGTTTATCGATGAAACTGTTTTGAGCGGCAAGCGAACTGAAGGTTAATAACAGCACTGCTATAAGTTTTTTCATAAAAAAATCAAGTAAAAGATTAGGATTGTGTTTGCAAGGCTTTCCATTTCCTATGCACATACAACCACGTTCGCGCCGGACTTAAGAGCATTGCTCCGAAAAGACTTAGGTACCCTGAAATAAATTGCTGATTCAGTAGTTTTGTAATGCCGGCTCGGTATAAAACAACCGCTGCTATATCGAAGGATAATAATATTCTTGAAAAGAATTTCTCTTGATATTTATTTTGTGGATATTTTTCTTTGTAAATAGATGCGTATTTTCTTCGGATGACCTCATATTGAGATTGTGGTTTAATCAGATTTTTTGCAGTCACACTATTTGTATGGAGCCTTATGGAATACAAAATATCCGGTAAGTTGGCCAACTCCCCCTTCAATCCCATATTAAAAAATAATTCGTAATCTTCCGCGGGCCAAGTATGATATCCTCCTACCTCTTTTATGGCTGCCGTTCGAGCCAAAAAAGTAGGATTGATCAAAGCGCTGCGACGGCGTAACATTGCCTGAATTATCAAATTGTTTTTTGTTGGCATATGTACGGGCCAGCCTTCGCGTTGTCCATCCGCAGACAAATGCATAGCGGATGTCCCTACCAAAACACATTTCGGATGATCTTTTAGATATCTAACCTGAAGCTCGTATTTCTCCGGGTGACACCGGTCATCGGCATCCATACGTGCAACAAATTCCGTGTCGACAGACTGCAATGCTTTATTGAACGAGACGACAACTCCGAGGTTATCTTGTTCGATCAGGCGAATACGGGGATCGGACAAAGTACGAAAATAGTCTGCTGAAGCATCTGTCGATCCGTCATTAATGATTATGATCGAAAGATCTTTGAATGTTTGTGCAAGTATAGAATCAACGGCCTCCTTGACATAAGGCCAGGCATTGTAGGAAGGTAAAATTACCGTAAGTAGCGGGGTTCCCATTTCAACAACTTCAATTCTAAATCAATACCGAACGGATAGCATCTGTATACCCTTTGGCCATTTGGTCATAATCCCAGCGGCTTATTCGCTCTTTAATATAAGTCTCCATCTTTAAATGTAAGCTTTCATCGGTTAAGATGCAACGTATCCCTTCTGCCAGCTTTTCAGAATTTTTTTCCGGGACAATAAATCCGGTTTTACCGTCCTCCAAAAGACCCCCAACAGCGGCACCTACGGCGTCCGTTGCCACTACTGGGCAACCCTGATTCATTGCTTCGTTAATGACCAAACCCCACGTTTCCTTTACCATTTTAGTGGTAACAGACGGCAATACAAATACGTCGCCGATTGCATAGTAGCGATACAGTTCAGAATTTAACACATAGTCGACAAGAAAAACATCCTGTATGCCTTGTTCACGGATCTCCTTTACAATTTGTACTTTGTAAGTGCCGTCTCCAACAATTAGCAAAGCTGCGTCTACACTTTGCTTCAATTTAACATACGCCTCCACCAAATATTCAAGCCCTTTCTCAGGAGAAATACGGCCCACGTATAAGATCACTTTCTTGTCCCCTATTCCCAATCTTTTTCTTATCAATTTTTTTTCTTCAGAATCGACGGGTTTATTGAACAAAGCATTATTGACAGCCAAAAAACCTACGAATATCTTATTCGGTTTTACGCCGAGCTCGATAAGATATTTTTTGACATGCTCACCGTAAACGATCACTGCGTCTGAATGCGTATAGATATACCGGACTAGAGGAAAGGTAAGGCGATGCACCAAACTGCCGGGATGCATCCATAGCCCTGTCACTAAAATAAAAGGTCTCCCCAGCAACCGAGCAATGAGGTACGTAACAGGCAAAACAAATTTACCATTGATGCATTTGATAAAAACGGAATAGCCCCCGAGAAACAGCCTTGACGGGAGGCCTGAAGTAATGAGAAGTCCTCTGAGCATATTAAATCCCCTTAATTGTATTGCATTAAAACGGCCGAATCCCCGATCGTGTTTTTTTTCAGCATACCATTCGTTCCCTTCTGAAAAAAAATAAAAGTCTGCATTGTGCTGAGACGCTATTTTTTCATATAACCCGACACGATAATGACTGCAAACGTTCGTAATGTAAGCTATTTTCGATGTCATGCCTAAGGCTTCCTCGCATGAATAATTATACTGTCTCCCAAAGTCATAGGTATGACCAGGGCAGGAATCCACAATTTATTTTTGATGTGGATACCATCTGTACGCTCAAGAACAATGTCGAAACCAGCACGTTTGAGCAAGGATGATAAAACTCTAAAATTAAAATCGTGAATGTGTCCATGACCTTGAGGCGCTACTTCGTCGATACCATACATCAAATCGGCATGGGATGCCAATGCCGGGATACCTCCGAAAAACCACTTAATGCGTCTCAATGCAGAAACCATATTGGGCGTGCTGATTAACAAACTGCCGCCTGATTTTAGAACTCGAAAGATTTCAGAAGTAAATTGCCGGCTCGTGTACAGATGTTCAATAATATCACCTGCGATACAGATATCGAGATAATTACTTTCCATGTTGAATGGTTCTTCAAGATTCATCAGTATGTCCGGCATATTCTCTGGATTAACATCTACATTCAGTACTCGGTTAGCGCTTGTATCCACGCCTTCGGATATCGCATAATTTGCTTGTCTTCCTATGATGTTCTCCTTGAGTTTATTAATGGATTGCGCCCCAAAATCAGCAATAACTAAACCGTGCCTCCCACTGACTAAATGGTGAAGCATCGATCGCATAATAAGTCGGCGGGATTGATTATAACGTTCTCCCCATGGAATCATTTCTTTATCCTTATTCTAATTAACAGATATCCAGTCTATTAAGTATCCAAATATTCTCCTAATTGACCCGGTTACTAAAAAGAAGAGTAAATACCTTTTGGGGCAATTACGCCGCGCATACAACCAGAATATTCTTAGGTTACCTCCGCCTTTGATACCAAATAAGTGGTTATAGTAACTTTTCCAACTTTTATTTTTACGGTTTTGCGCGTCTCCGCTTGCACGTGGAAATACAAATATTATGGCATCATAATTACAATATATCTTATAGCCAGATCTATAAGCACGATGCGTAAAATCATAATCGGCCGCTAATTGAGGAAAAGATTCAGAAGAATACATTCCGGTTTTTCTGAATACTTCTGATGGAATGAGCAATCCTCTACCCGGAAAATGAAACACCTCATGAAGGCCTCTATAGTCCTCGGGTTTAAGCACATCTATTAAATAAGTGGAACTTGCCGTTTTCCAATTGATTATTTCGCCACCGAAAAATGGTTGCTTATTATCTGCATCTACCGCAAATGCCCCTAACAAAGCCGTAGGATATTTTTCAGCCCAAAACATCATTTTTTGTAAGAAGTCTTCAGATGCAATGGTATCATCATTAAGAGTTAGAATATAATCAGCATTCTCGCGAAGCGCATATTCCACACCGAGATTGGTCGCGCGTGACCACCAAAGGTTACCGTCACCCTGCAGTACGATCACAGACGGAAAGTCTTTTCGGATCATCTCGCCTGTGCCGTCCGTAGAACCGTCGTCAATAATGATGACTTTAAAATCCTTGTATGATTGTGCGAATAGCGATTCCAGGCAACTATGTGTAAACTGCTTGCGGTTGTGAACGGCAATAATAATATAAATCATCTTACCTTGCATCGGTAACCCCGGTCATCGTTTTGCCCTTAATTGCCGCTAATCCCAGTCCCACAAACAGCCATGAAAGATGCTCAAATCCATATACTAATCCATAGACATTGATGACTAATAGATAACCCAAAGCCAAAACTACATATCCTTTTTCAATATGTAGAAAATCCCCGCAGGTTTCAACGGCGCGATAAAGAATTTTCCCAATGCGAAGCACGTACCACAAGTATAGAATTAATCCTATAACGCCGAGCTTCACGAGCGTCATGATATAAATGCTATGCGGAAAAAGATTCATTCCTTCTGTGGTTCCGGGCATCGTTATGGCCTCCCAATGTCCGCCGAAGCCAATCCCTGCAAGAGGATATTGTAGGATCACTTCAAACGCATTGATCCATATGGCTACACGCCATGCCGACGTGGGATCTTCCTCATAATCAACGTAAGCAATACTTCTTTCTGATATGTATCCGACAAGATCCATTCTATTTTTTTCAAGTATCATTGATACTAAAACTAGTGTAACGACCAATGGAATCGCTAGTTTAAATATTTTTGAAACTCTTAACTCTTTAATAAAAAATAAAAATGCGACGAAAACAACCAGGCACAACCAAACGGAGCGATGACTGTCCACGATAACTAAAAGAAATACCGGAAACGATAATGCGAACGTCTGCAGTAAATTCTTTGACATTAATCCGTATTTCTGAAAAATTATATAGGCCAAGAAAGCCTCGGACATAGCTAGGGACACGCTTGAATGCATAAACCTATTTTCCGGTCCGTAATCCCAACCAGTCATAATCCCAGTAAAAATGGTCATCGCGAGTACGGAATAAATAACAAACAGGCTTAGAATGGGCAACAAGTCCCTGCGCTTTTTTTCTGTATCAAAGTTCACCAAAACGTAAAAAAGGGAGATCAACATGAAATAACGTCCACGAAATTCACCCGGAGACGAAAGACCGTATGTAGTCACGTTGCGCGCAATTTCTATAAGCAACCATAAAAGAAAAGCAAGTGAAGGGAAGGCTATTATTCTAAGAAATCTGCGTAGGCCCTTCGTTCGAAGGATCTTTATTGCAATGACACATGCCATACCAATAATAAAAACGTCGACGGCATTGAAGCCACCTCCAATAGCGGTATCATAAAATTCATAGTCAAACCTCTCGGAAAAGGCTCTTGGAAAAACCCCAAATACAATATATCCTATTACCGTTAGTTTTGGAAAATAATAACTGACTAGAATAGCGCTGATCAGCGCCAATGGAAGCGATATCAAAATAAACGGGTCCAAGATCTCATCCTTTTATTTTAGAAAACAGTCCGTCGATCTGCAATACTTCTCCCGTTTCCGGATGTTTCAGCGAGTCATATGGGCCACGAAAAATAAAACCTTTGTCGCGCAAATAATCATTTATGTCATCGAAAAGCGCTTGCCCTTTATACAAAGATCTAAAGGACATTTCGCATAGGATATGATCTGAAATCAGCAGGGTTTTTTCTGCCCCTTCCAAGACATATTTTTCGTATCCTTGTACGTCTATTTTTATCAACAGAGGTCGTTTCAATACCCGTTCAGCGAGAACGTCGTCAAGACAAACTGTTTGAATTTCTTCCAAAGACTCCCCGGCGGTATAAGGGAAAGCTTCTTTATGAAGATTTTCCATCTCCAGAAGAGAACTTGAATAATGGTATTCGCTGCGATGAATGACCGTTTTTTCATTTTTAGCGCCCACGGCTACATTGAAGCATTCCAGCTCCTTTATATTTTTTTCTAACTCTATAAGTTTAAGAAAACAACTTTTCAACGGCTCGAATGCAAGAATTAATGCATCCGGAAATAAGAAATGAGCTGTTTTTGAAAACATTCCTGTATTGGCTCCAATATCCAGGATGGATTGAGGGTTTATTCCGACTTTTTTGACATGATATAACATTTGATACGTACCAAAATAGCAACCGGCTTTTCGCGCATGATAAGACCCCGGTGTATCTAAGAGGATTTCGATTTTTCGGATTCGGTCGAGTAATCTGTTTTTTAGTTTATCCTTCATCTTGAGCTTTTTTATCTGAGTTTAATTCCTTTTTCTTTTAGATACAGACGTTGTTGGTATAGACTTTTCAATGTATTGACCAGTTTTTCCATCCGAATAGTTTCAGTATAATTGTTTCGTACCCATTCCGCTCCGCGCTCACCTAAAGCAATCAATTCTTTTTTCGGCCAACTTAACAACAGCCTGCAAAGCGAAACAGCTTCATCCGGTGTCTTGAAAAGCATACAATGTTCTCCATGGGAAAAAAGATTTTCCAGACCGGGCTGAGCGCTGCACACATGAGCAACTTTTGACAATAGAGCGATAGGAAGCCGGTCGGAAAAATAATTTTCATAATTTGGAAAGTGACCCTGACCAACACTGAGCCAACTGGAACGTAAGATATTCTCCTGTTCGCCAAAAGGTACCACACCCTGGTTACCAAGATAATTTTCCCACCCGCGCCCAAATAATCCAAATTTTTTTCCGAAAACATCATAGAGATTTCGAGCCAGAATCTCACGCTCCCTGATACCGGGCATAGACCGGAACGGGATGCGAGACGGATGGCGATTTGCTAACATGATAACATCAAATTTTCTTTCTAAATCCGGCGTCCATGGCTTCCCAAATTGAACCGTGTCCGCCGCTTCAGGTAAAAACTGAACGTTTCTGCACCCCGCATTTCGAAATCGATTGGCGAAACTTCCCGCAGCTACAAGAAAAACGACATCACAAAATTTACTGAACTGCAATACTGATTCGGGAAGCGGTTTTCTTACATATCCGTATACATCTCTTTCGTCGTACGCCAAGACGGGGGGAATATCATACAAGGACTTTATCTTTTCAACAAAAGCTTGCGGTATGACATGGTACTTTCCAAGATGGGCAACAAGCAGGACGTGTGGCTGAAACTCAATGACAATATCGTACAGGCTTTCTAAGGTTTTATTCCATGACCCGAGTTTTTTTTCCTCAACGTAAAATGAGAATGGACAATATGACTCCAGTTGTCCCGATTTTACCAATCCTTCCATAGCAGATCTGTAACCGACCTGATAACCGTCCGTTGGCTCATTTACTAAATATAAAATCCTCATTAATTAATTTCCTTTAACCGAAGAAGTGGTGATTTTTTGAGACAAACGAATACCGTGTTCAATAAGCTACCTTGTTTGATTGAGAGATCCTGATTCAAAATACGCGATCGTAATTCCTTTTTAAAATAATTAGGTGGAAAATACAATAGGATCACGCTTAATATCATAAAGCCCGTGATCAGTTGGAAAATAAATATAATGTAAGTTGAGATATCATACGATCTCAAAAATATGGAAATTAATAGGATGCCTACCGATACACAAATCGTAGAAATTACTGCTGCTTTATACGTATTCCAAGCTTCTATCAATGGCCAATCTAAAATTCGTCGCATAATAAGGATATAGCTAAAAAAGCGAACACATTCCATAGTTACGACAGCAATTGCAAAACCTAATAATCCTAAATAGGAGAGCAAAAAAAAGAGGATGGCCAATAAAGCAAGACAAAAAGACTGTATAATGAGCTTGATCCTTAAATTCGCCGTAGCCTCGCAGGTCAGTCCACCGATATGCGCCAAGAGGTTAAACGAGGTCGCAACAGCCAATATTTGTAGTACGGGGACGGCTCCACTCCATTGATCGCCCAAAATAACTAAAACAACTTCCTTCGCGGCCGGGATCACACCAAAACAAACGGGAAAAAGTATAACGCTGAGCAGAGTGATTGAGGATGCGTAGGCTCTTTTCAATTTTGGTATGTCAGATTGAATCTTACTGAAAGATGGAAATATAACTTTATTTAAGCTATTTGCCAGTTGGTATGCCGGCAAATTGATGAGCATATATGCCCGGTTATACACTCCAAGAGAATTTGGCCCAAGATATCTGCCTATAACAAAAGTGTCAAGGTTTGCGCTTAAAAACTCAATGAAATTAATCACCGATACTCGCCCTCCAAATGAGTACAACCAAAAATACCCGCTCCATTTCCAAACGAAACGAAGAGGGTGCCGAACTGAAATATAACACAAAAGCGCCATCACGAGCTGTTGAGTAAGGGCTCCTATTACCAGACTCCACACGCCCATCCCCATATATGCCGCTACTACGCTAATCAATCCGTAACCCAGAACAAATGAAAGTACTTCAAACAGAGAAACCAGTTTGAACTGTAGGTTTCTTCTAAGAAGACCTAAGGAAGTATTAAAAAAACCAATCGCAATAAATGAAATGGCCATATATCTGAGTATCGGAATAACTTCGACATTGTCAAAAACATAGACCGAGAAGGGCGCGAGCAGAAAAATCAGTAAAAAAAAAATCAACCCCAGAATAAAACTCAATGTAAATGCCGCCTGTATATCTTTTTCTTCTATCTCTTTTTTTTGGATGATTGCCGGGCTAATACCCATTTGCGCAAAATAACTTCCAAAACGAATTACGACATTAGCCATCGCCATTAATCCGAAAGACGGCGGATCAAGCAGACGTGCCATGATTGCGGTAAAAGCAATTTGAGTAACCGTATTGATAACGGTGCCAAAATAACTCCATTTCAGTCCGTGAAAAGCTTTTGCGGTAAGTGTTTCATTCATAACAAAGGCAGGATGAAAACATATAGGTAAATGTAAAATTCAATGGACCGATCATCGTTCGTTGAAAATCCATTTTAACTTCAGTGTTTGCAGAACAAAATCGAACTTTGGATTCCGCAAAAGGTCTTTCCTTGCTTTGAGATTTTCATAAGCTACGATCAGCAGTGACATTAAGACAAACGTTACCATGCCTACGATTATGGAAATGGTTAGCTTCTTAGGACGCGTGTGTCGCTCCGGCGGCATTGCTTCATCTAATACCAGCAGGGTGGGCGTATCCTTGGCCTCCTGAATTTTAGATTGTTCATACTGCGGCACCAAAAATTCCAATATTTTTCCATTGATCTGCACATCTCGGTATAAACGATAATATTTTAAAGCAAGATCCGGAGTCTCTTTAAAAGGAATAAATATATCAAAACCATTCCCACCTTTTACCATCTTACTTTGGAGTTTTCGCAGTTCCTGGAGTTTGGACTGCGTACGCAATATATCCGGATGGTTTTCACCCAGCGTCTTCTTCATGACAAGATATTCGGTTTCTGTAGAAACGATCTCACCATACAATTCCGCCGCTGCTTTGATTGAAGCTTCCGTTTGCTGTGAAATTTCGATGATGCCGAACTTATTTTGAAACGCATTTAAAGAATCTTCAGAATTTTTCAGTTCATCTTTGGCCTGAAAGAATCTTTTTTCAATGAACACACGCGATGAACGAGCTTGTTCCGTAGATAATTCGCGGTTTATCTCATCTAATTTTTGAACTATATAATTCGTCATTTCCGCCGTCTTCTCAGGATCATCCTTAAATTCCCAGGAGACCAAAATAGTGCCGAGTTTTTTGTCTATTTCCGCAGATAATAAGTTATCTACGTACCTGACCGTTTCATCCATATTATCTTTTTCAAAAACGGTCATGAGATCATATTTCTTAATAAGTTCCTCTTGTATTCGGCGGCTGGCCAAAATAGCCAAATAGCGCTCATTCCCTGTTTTCCCCACACCTAAAACGGTAGATCCTAAGCTTCCAAGGCCTCCGGTAAGAATATCTAAAGGGTTTGTTGATTTATCCGGTATGACGAGAACGGCGGTTGATCTGTACCACTTGCTCATCATAAAAGTAATGCTAAAACTTACAATCATGATGGACAAAACAGCTACAAGGATCGTGTTCTTCCATTTCAATAGAATAAATAAGACATCGACCAATCTTTGATTGGTATCAATGGAATCTAATTTATTCTCAGCTTCGGGAACTGTATGTACTTGTGCGGCCATGGTTCTATTCTTGGTCAACATTATAACATAAATAAGATAAAAAATATCAAATTACTGGGTCAATATCAATATTATAACTGAATGTCATAATTCAAAATAATGTCTGTGATAAACTCGCTCGCTTTTCCATCCCCATATGGATTGATCGCTTTTGACATTCTCTCATATCCGAGTTTGTCGGTCAAAAGCCTTAGTGTTTCCGACGCGATTTTTTCCCGATTTGTACCGACCAACTTAGCAGTACCTGCCTCTATACCCTCCATACGCTCCGTCACATCGCGCATGACCAGGATCGGCTTGCCGAGTGACGGCGCTTCTTCCTGCACGCCGCCGGAATCCGTAAGGATGAGATACGATTTGTCCATAAGCCATACAAAATCGGTATAAGTGAGCGGCTCGATGAGAAGAATATTTTCGTTTCCGTTAAGAATACGGTTAACAGGTTCGCGAACATTGGGATTAAAATGAACAGGATAGATCACGACAACATCTTTATTCTGTTCAGCAATATCCCTCAGCGCAAGGCAGATCTGGTCAAATCCCTCGCCAAAACTCTCACGACGATGGCCTGTGACCAAAACGATTTTCTTGTTAAGAATTTTTCCTTTTAGACTATTTACTATTTCAGGCGGAGTTCGTTTTACTTTGTCAAGAACCCACATCAGCGCATCAATGACAGTATTACCGGTAACATGGATGCTATTATCGGCTATGCCTTCGGCCAAAAGTGCTTGCCGTGCTTTTTCCGTTGGCGCAAAATGCACATCGGCAACAACCGAAGCGATGCGGCGGTTGATCTCTTCAGGAAATGGCGTATATCGGTTATGCGATCGCAACCCTGCCTCCACATGGCCGACCTTGATCCCGGCATAAAAAGCCGCCACGCCGGCCGCCATGACCGTGGACGTATCCCCTTGAACCAATACCCAATCCGGTTTGGTTTCCAAAAAAATTTTCTCCAGGCCTGAAAATACCCGTGACGTCAACTGTAGCAGTGACTGACCTTCCTGCATGACATCCAGGTCAAAATCCGGTTTGATGTCAAATACATCCAAAACCTGATCCAGCATTTGGCGATGCTGCGCGGTTACACAGATTTTGGTTTCTAACTCATCCGGATGTTTTTGAAACTCTTTAATAAGAGGCGCCATCTTGATCGCTTCCGGACGCGTACCGAATATGAATAATATTTTTTGTTTCATGGTCGGCCTTTTCTTCCCGGTTCTTCGAATTCCATTTCCCGTTTCTGAATTGATCCGTCGTTCTCCGATACGCTGACAGATGTTAATGTGTTTATAAAATTATCTGCATTGTGAAATGCGGCCCAGTTCAATCTGGCTTTCTCAGCCTTCTTTACTATGGCCGCATAATTGTTACTCATTTCCATCATTGCTTGAACCAGACTCGTACTGCTGCCGCTTTGACAGATAACGCCCCCGCCGTCAAATTTTTCCAGTTGTTGGCTTGCCCAGGTCTGCGCAGAAACGATAACCGGTTTTGATAATGCCAGCGCCTCGGTAAAAGGACCCGATGTGCTTTCGCCGCGGTCGATAAGATACGGAAATAAAAGCACGTCAGCACGAATCATTTGAAGATTATAATTATTTACGTCAAGCGGTTCTTCAACCACTTCAATACTTTTTGCGTTTAGTTGCCGTAGTCCTATCAAAGCCTTGTCTATCCTGGCGTCATGTGTCCGTGATTGGTAACACTGAATAAAGAATTCCATACGATTCAAATATCCTGCAGCATTCAACTCATGGATTGCATCGGCAAGGAAAGTAATTCCTTTGTAATAATCTCCATGTCCAAGATATGCAAATCTTAATCGGGTTGAGTACTTTTTATTACTCTCATTAAGCCCGATGTGCGTGTGAGGGATCGGAACTGTATGAATGGGCATTTTAGTCAATCGCCCAAATCGGGAAGCCAATAGTTCGCTATCCGACACTAAATGTATTCGCTTTGAATTCGAAGTCTTTCTTAACAGATACAACGCCAGTTTCAAAATGATCGTTTCTTTTTTCCACCGGTTGGTAGACGGGTTATAATAGTAAATACGCATCATCACTATGAAAACAGGCAAAAGAACTTTTTTTTCAAAAAAAAGAGCGATGGCAAATAACAGAAGTTCGATTGCAACGCAGTTATCTACAAACACCATCCCATCCGGCCGGTCCAATTCCCGGCAGGCCTTTATCCATTCATTCAGCCTCTTAATCGGACGATGAAGACCGGCCAGTTTAGGCGGTCGAATTCCCAACAGCCTTGGAGCTTCATCTTTGCTGAAAATAAAACGCGTAGGCAATTCTTCTGAAATGCCGGGATCGCATTCCGCATTCGCTAATAACCTAAAATCCAATCCTGCTTTCACCGCCGCGTGGAATATGCTGTTCGCATAATTGAAGTAGTGGCCGAGAAAACTTCGAATGAGAGGGTCAATTACATAAATGTAGTGAATTTCCTGAGTTATTTTTTCGTTCATGTTTTTCAGATATTGAAGTTCATTTGTACGGAGACTCCTCTCTGCCCTTATTCTGAAATTTGGGCGGATCTATTCCTTTCCAGGTCCGAGTTCCACGGTTTTTTCAAACCATGAAATGGTTTTATCAAGTCCTTCATCTAATGTTGTGAGTTTCGTCTTCGGCAATAGTTCTTTCAGCCGGGTTATATCCAGGCATTTCGATTTAGCGCCAACGTATCGGGAAGTATCAAATTCGATACTTTTGAAATCGTACCCAACTTTCCTACAAATTATTTCCGCAAAATGCCTGATGGAAAATTCCTCCCCGGCTCCAATATTTACGATTTTGTTTTCATTGCTTCCGGTCAGCTCCATCATAATCCTTACAAAATCGTCTACAAAAACCAATTCTCTGCGCTGATAACCGTCCCCCCACAGAATGACCGGTTCCTGGTATTTTTTTCCGCGAAGTATCTTACGGATAAGATCAAAAATAAAATGCATCTGCCTGCCGTCCGTGTGGTACCCTGGACCGTATAAAGTTGACGGAACAAAGTTCAGATACTTCAGGCCAAATTGTTTGTTCAACGATAATAATCCCACCTGCAGCATGCGTTTGGTCATGGCATACGTATAAAGACTCTCAATCGGAGTTCCGACAAGATAATTTTCTTCGGTTAACCGCATATCCGGCGCATAGGAACAACTGGTGCCCATGCAAATAATTTTGGCTTGAGGCTGATATTGCTGCCACCATGTGAGAACGTTGGTGTTGATCTGCTGATTAATTACCCATTGTTCTCCGGGATGACGGATCGCAAAGTCGCCGGCCTGAGTCCATGCCGCCAAATGAAATACAAGATCATAGACCTGATCCCCAAAATGCAGCAATGAATCTTGTTTTGTCAGATCACAGTTTTTTGAATTTAACTTAACGGTATGATGTCCCGCCGCATCTAATTGCGCGCACAATGCCGTTCCTAGAAAACCGCTTGCACCGGTAACAAGAATATTCATGCTTTATATCTCCGAAGGGTTAACCGGAAAGTAGAACTCAATCCCCTTTTGCAATAGCGCCTGATTATTCGCAAGAATCTCTTTCTTGAAGTTCCAGGCAAGAACATAATAAATATCCGGTAACTTCCGAAGCTCTTTTTCAATAACGATGGGTATGTGCATACCCGGTGAAAAAAGATTACGCCGTAATTCGTTTTTTTCAACCAACATATCAATGTATTGCGTTCCGATCCCGAAATAATTCAACAGCGTATTACCCTTAACCGGCGCACCCATACCGAATATCGTTTTACCGGCCTGTTTAGCTTTTTGCAAGTAGGAAATATTTTCGTCTTTCATTTGTTTAATTCGTTCACCAAAATCGATATACGCTTTGAACTGATTGGATTGACTATCTGACTCGGCTTTTTTTAGCAACTGCAGCCGTTCTGTCTTTAAGCGTTTTCCCTTGTGTCCGACATATCCGATCATGGAACCGCCGTGTATGGGTGAAAGATAAGCGTCAAACATAGACAGTCCGTGGCGATTGAGCAAAACTTCGATCGTTTGGAGATTATAATACAAAAGATGTTCGTGATAGATTTGATCAAAAGCCGTATTTTCTATAATACGCTTCATGTAAAGAAACTGGACTACAAAAACGCCCTCGCTTTTTAAAGCTTCACGTATACCTTCCGTAACGGAATGAAGTTCCTCAAGATGAAAAAACACGCCGGCTGCATTTATAATGTCAAACTTTCTATTGAGTTTATTCACAACTTCAAGGTTAAAAAACTCATTCAACGTCTCAATCCCGGCATCGTTTGCAATTCTCGCCGTTGTGGCGGACGATTCCACACCCAGAATATCATAACCCAGTTCTCTAAAATGTTTTAACTGCGTGCCGTCGTTTGAACCGATATCAAGCACTGATTTTGATTTGTTTTCTTTAAAAAAAGCGGAATCTACGTGTTCTGCTACGGCCTTGAAGTGGTCGCTTAAGGATTTAGTGATCCCAGACAAATAGGTATGGTCTCCAAACATGATTTCTTTTTTGACAGTGTAGTCCAGTTGTGCAGTGGAACATTGATGACAATATACCACCCGAAGTGGATAGTAGGGTTCTTTCCCAACCTCATCAAGTGCCAAAAAATGATTACACCATGGCTGGTTTCCGAGGTCTATTGCTAACTTTAAATTCGTCGAATCACAAACGCGGCAAATCATTAAACACCTTTTATAATATTGATCTTATTGATCGGAACCGGCGTGCCTCAGCTACTTTTCGCCGGTAACAAGTAACTTAAGAAATTTTTGAGCTTTGGAAGCAATCCAGCGATCCATGATTCTCTTAAAAAAGGATTCCTTAGGTATCTTCGGCGCTTTGTCAGGGCTGTGGCTCAGCACAAGATGAAAGGTTCCTTCGGCGCCATATTTCGGACCACGGATAAACTGTGTATTAAAATATTGCACATATGATTCCATATGTATAAATCCAAACTTTTTCAACTTTTCGATCCACCATTCCTTCGGATGTACGGATAAATGTAATTTTATTCCTTCAAAATCTTCGTCATTAGGTGAAATGCTGACAACCCAAATTCCAGTATCTTTCAGGTGTTTTCTTACATTCAGCGCAACTTTTTCAATATCGGTATCCGCTATATGTTCAAACACTTCCCACATCGTTACCACGTCGAATTCAATGGGGCTTTGAAGGGTGCCGGCATCCAAAAATATTTCGAATTTACAGGTTATGTCACATGTGAAAAGAAAATCAGGAATCAGCGCCCATTCTGCTCTTCTGTGTATTTTAGAATAGTCACTTCCTTCGAGCCCCACCGCAAGGTAGCCGTCATCAATACAATCTTTCACAAATCCGCCGCCGGAACATCCGAGATCCAGCACTTTCATCGGATCCTTAAACCCTGGGTAGAGTGCATACAGCTTCCTGTTGAATCTTCTGTTCCGGCTATTATCGCGTTTTGTGCCCCATGGGTAGAGGTGGTCCGGCGATTCATAAGCGATCTCCCGCTCTGCCTTCACGACAACTCGGTGTCTGTAATTTTTTGGATGTTCGCTTGTCATTTTTTTGTTGATTGAAATTAATTCGACTGCATTCTGACAAATTTTCTTTTTGCAAAACGAAACAATAGCCATTGCCCTGATCCGTTAATGGCCAATAAGCCAATACCCATAGACAATGCCATGCCGCTCAATCCGAGAATCGGCAGGAGAATAACTGCTAAGACAATAGTCACGCCACCGTTGAGCAAAGCCATAATTGCCTGAGAGCCGACCCACTCTATGCCCGTGAAGAAAACCGCCGTTGGGGTCACAAGTGCATTAATAAATACATAACATGAAAAAAACGCAATGAAAAAGCGGGATGGAACCAGAGATGCCCCGACCCAATATTCTATGATGATCGGACATAATAACGCAATGGGAATAATGGTTGCCAACACAAATATACCGCTGAATAAAGATGACTTTCGAAGCGTAGACCAGATCCAGCGCCAATCCCCGCAAATCTTAGCCTCGCCATATCCCGGAATAAGCGGAAAGGTATAGAATTGGACTAACTGAAGAGGAAGGCTGAGTATTTTCTGACCAATAATGTAAATGCTCACGTATGCCGGACCCAAATAATGTGTAATGAGCATGGGTTGACTTTGGAACATGACAACGCCGGCAAGTTGTTGAAACAAGTATTTCCAACCCAAAGGAAAAAGACGATAAAATGCCTTGCCGGTTACCATACGAAAATCAGGTCGAATGGAGGGATGCTTCACATAGAAAAGATGAAGCAGAGCAATACCGAATACCGCGAGCCGTGACCCGGAAATGGCAACTATCAATAAAGATAATCCGCCATCTGCGACGACGGCCATTATGATAGCGAGTAATGAAACAAAACTACCCGCTATCGACCAGCCGTTGGCATAATATCCTTCCTGGAATCCGAGATATACAGCGTTGAGAATACTGGTAGGAAACATGAGGACGAACAAAATAAACGCTATGACTATGGCTTGGTGCAATTCGCGCTGTGTGATAAATTCGGACGCGTTGAAAACAGATGACCATGGCACAAACGGAAAGGATAATACAAACATAAGAAACAAAATGGCGCTTATCGCGCATAAGCCGGCAAAGGACGTTGAGATAAGTTCACGGGCCATCCGGTAGTCGTCGCATCCTCTGGCCTCCGATAACGTGTTGACCAACGCCATCCCGCCAAAACCCATATCACTAATGGCCAGCCAGCTTAAAAGACTGCTGATGGTCAGCCATACCCCATACTGATTTGCGCCCAAATAATTTACTGCAATAGGAATTGAAATGAGTGACACACCGATGGTAATGCCGTTTGCGATAATTCCGGACGAACCAGTAATAGCGGCGCGATTAAGCCTGTCTTGGCCTCTATTTCGATCTGTGTGTTCACTCTGGTAACTGCCGAAAATGAATGAACCCAATTTAGTGAATATCGCACGCAATTTTCTTAGCGCCCATTCAAAAGCTTTTTTCAATCTAGACTATCCCTGATTTAAGTTGGCACAACACATTCAAGAAGCTATAAAGAGCTCCGAAATAGTTTTAATTTCTGAGGATTAATCCGCGGAGACAACGTGAGAGAAATCAAAAACTGATCCGGAATTCTTTGGGTTTCTTGACCATGCCAGCCTCTTAATTATCATTGCTGGCCATGAAAAAACCCTTCTTATCACCGGTCCGTGTTCTATTTTCGGCATTACGATGGGTTTGAGCTCCGTAATCCATTCAGGTGGCAGCAAATCACCGTATTGACCTAAGAGCCATTCCGCCTGGCTTATTTGACCTGACATCGACGATGCGATGATTTGCTTAGCGGCGCTAATTTTCCTTTTGTCATCAGAAAACCCGCGAATAACCTCGGTTCTCTTTAAAAAAAATACATCTGCAAAAACGACTCTACCGTCCCGATGTGTTTTTCTGTTTTCTGTGAGAGGTTTCCAATATTCCGGCTTTAATCCGATCAGTTCAAAATGCCGCTCATGAAGATATTGGGCCACTTCATGAAAGTGCGGCTCTCCTTGATAAAACGGCTGAAAACGAAGTTCGCATTTAATCGCGAGTACATTGGAAAGGAGATGATCGCAACTCTTTATTACTTCAAAATCCAACCCTTCCAAATCCGTTTTCAGCAAATCAACGGTATCTAAACCCAACGGATCCAGTATTTCCGGCAGCGTAGTCGGGATCACATGCTGAGAAGATCTGGTTTCGTAGAATTTCTGAAGCCCGTACTGTTCGATAATTTCTTGCTGTGGTTCGCACAGTCCAGAGCAGGCGCTATAATTTCGAATCTTAAATTCTCCCGGAGATTTATCTCCGGCAACAACGCTGTCAATGAGGTGTTTTCTGTAATAGCGTTGACTTGTTACGCTTTTGTTTCCGCCTGCGTCAATTTCAATCAGCGTGATAGTTTTCAGAAGAGACGACGGCAGATCGTAGTCAGCATCACCGCCTGAACCCAAATTTACAACCACGAACGATCCTGTGAGCGCTTCGTATAAATTTACAGGCATGAAATTTAAGGCTTCCCGGTATTTGGATAGCAAGTTTGCAGATTATTACACATTAGAAAATTTGTTATTCTTTATTATTCTGAAACCTTTAATGAGTTCGCAAATTCCTGCTTCGACGGTGTGCATAGGCATGTAACCGAGTTTTTCAATTTTCTCATTACTTACGATGTAATTCCTTTGATCAGGATCCTTATTTATTTCAGACGTTGTAATGAAAAAATCGGGTATCTGCTCTTTGATCTTCATACACAGTTCCATTTTTGAGAGGTTTGCAGAACTTAATCCGACATTGTATGGCTGGTTTTTCATTACTTCAAAGTGATCCATTGCAAAACAAAAAGCAGATGCCACATCGCGAATATGTATGAAATTGCGTTTAAAATTCGCTTCAAAAAGTACGATGTACTTTTCTGTATACGCTTTGTAGGTAAAATCATTTACCAACAGATCAAGGCGCATCCTTGGGCTGAACCCAAATACCGTTGCCAGCCGCAGCGTAATCGCATTTTCGGAATCTAATAACGCGCGTTCCGCTTCGACTTTAGTTGTACCATATAATGATATCGGATTCAACGGCGTTTCTTCGGTGCAATAAATACCGTCCTGCCCAATACCGTATCCGCTGTTGGTCGTTGGATAAATAATTCGTTGATCCTTTGACCGCATTTTATTTATTGATATAATGGCGTCTCGGTTGATGGACACCGTATTATATGCATTCTTTTTGGACAAGGGGGCGCCAACAATTGCGGCAAGCGGAATAATGATATCTTTGTCGCGCAGCACGGTTTTAACCACGTTCTCATTACGGACATCCTCATTGACTATGTCAAAATCCGGGTTGGAACAACATTCCAACAGCGACGACTGATTAAATGCCAGCGAATCCAAAACTGTAACCTTATATCCCTTTGCCAGTAAAGTTGGTACAAGAATAGAGCCGATATACCCTGCCCCGCCCGTAACCAGAATTTTCTCTTTTGCCATTAGTTTTCTTCCTTTAAGTAATCGGATGCAATGTTATACGTTTCAGGTATCCCAATATCGATGAATTTGCCCGTACAAATAAACCCGAATGCGTTAAATTTTGTCATATTGGGAAGCAGATCTTTCTCAAGGGATAATACGGTGTTTTCCGGAATGTGATCAAATACAGTTTTCCTAAATAGATAAACACCGCAATTAATATAGCCGCCGGATGAGTTTGGCGCTTTTTCTTCAAAAGAAACAATTTTGTTGTTAGTCAATATGTTTACCTTACCGAATCTGTTGGCATTTTCAACATGAGTAAGAGCTACGGAAATCGAGGCGTCCTTTGTGTCGTGCGCTGAAATAAAACTTTGAATATCTATATCAACATAACTATCTCCATTCAGAACGAGAACATTATCTGAATTCGTATACTGTAAGGCTTTTTTTATTGCGCCTCCGGTGCCGAGGAGGTCTTTTTCCACAGAAAATAATATCTCAAAGCCATAGTCCGAATTATTCTGATATTTCGATATGATTTTATCTGCTTTGTAGCCAACGGCGATTACGACTCGGGTAATGAACTTGGTTCGACATAACAATTTAAAAACGTACTCCAGAAAAGGCTTACCATTGACCGGAACAAGAGCCTTCGGCAAGTCTCCGGCTGAATCATTTAAACGTGTTCCCAACCCGCCCGCCAATATCACGGCATCGATATTTTTCATGCCCTAATGCGTTAAATAAATTATTTTAGAGCCTTCGTTCTCAAAACTAATGTCCACTTGTAACAAACCTTTTAATGCATCTTTTACAGCCTGCTGTTTTTCCGTGGGAACCAAAAAAAACAAAAAACCGCCGCCGCCGGCCCCTGCGAGTTTACCGCCATAAGCGCCCGCGGCAATGGCTTTACGGTACGCATCATCAATATGACGGTTTGAAATCTGACTTGACAATTTTTTCTTCAGAGCCCAGCTTTCATCAAGAAGGTTGCCGAGATTCTTAACCATGTCTTCGCCGCGCTCTTCCGAGATTATTTTTTGCGCCTTAAAGACCATAGCATACATTTTTTGAAGATAAGTGTCTTTGCTTTGATTTTTCATGTTCTCTATTTGTTCAACGGCAATTTCAGTTGCATAACGCGTCAAGCCGGTATAAAATGCCATGATCGACGCGTTAAGCATATCGTATTTTTCATTTGAAATTACAATCGGCCTAACAGAAAAACCTAGGTTATTAAATTCAATAAGATTCAATCCCCCATAAGCTGCATGAACCTGATCCTGACACCCGACATTTTCTTTAATAAGTTGTTGTTCAATATATATCGCTTCTTCGGCAAGTTTTTGTTTTGAAACAATATTTCCCTCCAAAGCATATAGCGCATTTAAGAAGCCAACAGTAAAAGAAGAAGAGGATCCTAGGCCGGTTCTCGCGGGAAGGTCGGCAAAAATATGAATATCCAGGTTTCCGCGTAATTTTTTGAAGTTGAGGGTTTCTCTAACGCTGGGATGAATAATGTCTTTTACTTCATTGACTAATTCTGATTTTGAATATCCAACTCTAATCTTGTATTCAAAAAAGTCACTTAATTTATTGACGCTGACATAAGTATACTTATTGATCGTGGTTCCGAGAACCGCGCCGCCGTTTCTTTCGAAGTACTCTTTATAATCCGTCCCGCCGCCAAAAAAACTAAACCGCACCGGTGTTTTTGAAATGATCACTGTATAACTCCATTATGAAATCCGAACGAAAACCAACTCAAAACCAAATATTAAACCAGCCCTCCGTTAATATTGATTTCCGTGCCGGTAATATAATCGGATTCGAAAATAAATTGCGTTGCGTTGTAAATATTGATTGGATCACCCAACTTTTTCATTGGGATGGTACTAAGTACGACTTTCATCATATCCTCCGGTACTTCTGAAATCATTCCGATGTTGTAATAGCCGAGATTCAGGCAGTTCGCAGTGACGTTTTTCAAAGCATTTTCCTTTGATATCACTTTCATCAGACCCCACAGTGCTGCTTTGGAGCTTGCATAAGCGGATGTGCCAGGAACGCCGATTTGTGGAACGACCGATGCAACGAATATCAATCGGCCGTAGTTTTGTTCCCGCATTAATGGAAGGAGATGTTTCGACATCAAAAATGCACTGTCCAAATTTCCTTGCATAACAAACCGCCAGTCGTCCAGCGACAATTTGTGCGTAAATCCGTTGAGATTAACTCCGGCGCAGTGAACAAACCGGATATCTTTCAACTGTTCCTTATGTTTTGACACAAAATCGGTAACCTGTTGTTCATTGCTCACATCCACCCGAACATACCGGTCTGAATGCATACTTGGTTTGGTCTTGTTATAAATTCCTATGACGGATTGACCCTCAGCAATATACTTCTCAAGAAGATATTTACCGATGCCACGAGAAGCGCCTGATATGATTATCATAAATTAAAGCCTCTAAATTCGTTTAAGCAATTCAACATTGAATTCGATTATCATTGAGTAAAAAAATTTCCTATTAGTCAGTTTTTATCATTAATTTTTGACAGCATAATAGATTAGTATTATGGTTGAAGTGATCGCTGCCAGCTGACCCGTAATTGCCAAAACGTCTTTGAATAACTGCCATCCGTCAATTGGCTCCTTTTCCGGCACAAAGATCACATCCCCGTCTTCGATTTTTGTACCTTCTTCAGCATCGTCCCATTGCTGTCCAAAAGCTTTTATAACAACAACGTCTCCACGTTTCGCTATGGATTTGTAGCCACCGGCTTTTTCAATATAATACTTATAGTTCTGCCCGTCCACATAGTCTACAATGCCCGCATGAATGACTCCGCCAACCAATGTGATTGTTTTTTTGGCGCGAGTTACATAAACCGAATCTTCAGGTTTTAATTTTATATTATATTTTTCATTGATTTTGCTGCCCTCAAATAGTTTTGCAAAGTCTGTTTGAACGGGCGGCTGTTCCTGTCTTGATTTAGATTTGAAATAGGATTTTTCAAGATCATTCATATCGGCATAAGGAACTTTCTTAAGCCGTTCATATTCAGCATCTGCGCCCTCGACGCCTTTATCACGGTAAATGGTGATTCTCTCAACGGCCACATCCGGCGTAAAACCGCCGGCCAGTGCAATCGCATCCGTTAATCTGGTGACACCTTCCTCAATTGCATATTTTCCCGGATACATGACTTCGCCCTTAATGACAACATTAGCGTTAGGATGAAACAAATATTTTTGACGAAAAAATATTCTATCGTCAGGATAAATCTGAGGATTGGATAGGGTATCCGACGGATTACGAAACAAGCGTTCCAGATCAATTACAATTTTTTCGACAGACCGCCCCGTATCTCTCTTAAATCGCACAAGATAAGCTTCGAGAGAATCTACCCCGAATTTCAACCCTCCGCACAACTGAATAATATCCGATATCTTTTCACCGGCCACATATTCGTATTCTCCCGGGATAGAAACAGACCCAAACACATGAATGTTTGCATAGATTTCCGGAACGTAAACGACATCTCCTTCAGACAAAAAAGGATCCGTTTCCAGTTCGCCGGTGTTTTTTTTCTTGATAAGATCAACCCGTTTGGAAAACCCGTTCTGATTGCGAAGTAGAATATTACGCATGGATCCCATAGACCCTTCGGCTTTATCGATGGCGTCAGAAACTCTGTCTACTCCGGTCACTTCAACAGCTCCGCCCTCCTTTACTAAACCGGTCACCTGCAGGCGAAAATGTCGCACGGTAATTAAATCAACCGACACATCCACTGTTGGATATACCTTTCGAATTTCGGTAATGATTCTTTCTTTAGCGTCATTCAGAAATAGATTTTTCACATCGATGACACTGACAGAAGGCACTATGACTTTTCCCTCAGGCGAAATGGGTGTCTTGAAGAATTCATTAACCTGACCTAAGATAGAAATGAGTAATTCGTCTCCCGGGCCAATTTTGTATTTTTTGGGATCAATAGGTGTTTCAAGATAGGTACGTTGGTTTGCCTGGTCAAATATAGCATCTCGCTCGGACTTCTTATTCTCTGCATTTCTGTCTGATTGCCGTGAATGGGATTGGCCAAAACAAGGCTGGATCAAAAACAGCATAATCGAAAGAGTCAAAAAACAACGATTAAACATAAGACTTACCCTATTTTATTTAGTATTGAAACTATTCTCTCTGCGGCCTTCCCGTCCCATAACTGCGGCACCGTGCCGGTTTTGTAAGTACCGATCATGATATGGTCTATACACGCATATATTTTTTCTTCATCAAGTCCGACCAAGGTATTGGTCCCTACATCAATGGTAACCGGTCGTTCCGTATTGTCCCGCATCGTAAGACAGGGAATACCCAAATAGGTCGACTCCTCCTGCAGTCCGCCGGAATCGCTGACTACCGCTTTTGCCTGGCTCATCAGGCTCAAAAAATCAATGTAACCGATAGGATCAATTAGTTTCAAGTGGCGCATGGACTCCATTCTGCTTTGATAGCCAAATTTTTCAATCATCTTCATACTTCGCGGGTGAATCGGAAAAACTACTTGTATTTTTTGTTGAATGATATCAAGTATGCGAAGAATTTTTTCAAGTGACTCAGGATTATCTACATTCGACGGACGGTGTAAAGTAACGACTATGTACTCATATGGAACCAACTGTAATTGAGACAAAACCGTCGATTCCCGCATGCGCTTTTGCGAAAACACGAGCGAGTCGATCATTACATTGCCTGTAAAATAAATCTGTTCCGGTTTTTTCCCTTCCGCCAGTAAATGATCATTCCCACTTTGCTCCGTCGTAAACAGATAATCGGATACCGCGTCGGTTACGATGCGGTTGATTTCCTCCGGCATCGTTTTGTCAAAGCTTCTTAATCCCGCCTCCACATGCGCCACTCTCACATTCATTTTCGATGCAGTAACAGAACAGGCCAGAGTTGAGTTCACATCGCCAACTACGATAACAAGATCCGGTTTTTCTTTTTCAACTACCGCTTCAAAGCGGCTCATGACCTCGGCCGTTTGTTTTGCGTGCGATCCGGATCCAACGTTAAGAAAAACATCAGGCTCCGGAATTTGAAGATCACTAAAAAAAACGTCCGACATCTTTGCATCGTAATGCTGTCCCGTGTGCACGAGTACCGATTGCTGTGTAGGAAATTTTTTCAGTTCTCTTAGAATCGGGGCTACTTTCATGAAATTCGGGCGAGCGCCTACTACGCTGATTATTTTCAAATAACATGTCTCCTGTGTTTCAAACGCCTACAAACTTTTTCCGGAACCCAGTACAAATATTTTTTCGCGCCCGGCCGTCACATGTTTTGTAGCATTACGTGTATCAACAATTAGCGGCGCATTTTCAACGATCATATTCATATCGTACCGGCTGTGATCGGTTCCAATAAATACACAGTCAACTTTCTTTAAGAGTTCCTTCGTTAAGAGCTGTGATGTAAATTTCTTATTCAACACTTCCACCTCCGGCACATGAGGGTCGTTGTACATCAGATGTTCAAATCCTTTTTGAAGCATGATCTGCATCACCATCAGAGAAGGCGAGTGGCGGATGTCGTCCACGTCTTTTTTGAAGGAAGCGCCCAAAATCAAAATTTTTGCTTTTTTTAGCGGAGTGCCTTTATGCGCCAATGCTTCGACGATCATCGAATAAACATAGTGCGGCATGTTTTCATTAACCTCGGCGGCGAGTTCGATAAAGTTAGTATGGAAGTCATAACCACGGGCTTTCCAAGAGAGGTAATAGGGATCGATCAGAATACAATGTCCGCCGATTCCAGGGCCCGGGTAGAACGGCATAAACCCGAATGGTTTTGTGGATGCGGCATGAATGACCTCCCACATATCAATGCCGCCCATACGATCACACAATTGCGCCAATTCATTAACCAGCGCAATATTGACGCTGCGAAAAATATTTTCAAGTAATTTGGACATTTCAGCAATGCGCGGATTGGAAACCGGCACGACTTTTTCAATAATCTGTGCATTAATCAAACAAGCCAGTTCGGTACACTTTTTTGATACACCGCCGACAACAACCGGCGTATTAGCGGTACTAAATTTCTTATTACCCGGATCGATACGCTCCGGCGAAAACGCCAAATAATAATCTAGCCCTACGCGGAGCCCGGTTTTTTCCAATATAGGCATTACGATGCCTTCCGTCGTATCGGGAAATGTCGTACTTTTCAAAATGATCAACTGGCCCTTTCGTAATCCTTTGGCGATACCATCGGCGGCATTGACAATGTAAGTTACGTCCGGCTCTTTGTTTTCCGTAAACGGCGTCGGCACGCAGATATAAATAACATCAAGTTCTTTAATGCCTTCATAATTGGTGGAAGCCTTGATTTTACCGGCCTTCCAGCATTTTTCAAAACGATCATTCGGAATATCTTCGATATAGTTGTGTCCGTTATTGACGTTTTTTACTTTCTGTTCGTCCACATCGATCCCAAACGTAGAATAACCGTTTGCCGCAAATTCCACTGCTAAAGGCAACCCTACGTATCCCAGTCCTATAACGCCGATCGTAGCTTTTTTTTCTTTAATCTTGTTTTCCAGACTCACGTGTGTTTTTCCTTATGAATTATACAAAATAATTTGGTCAATAAGAGCCGCGCCCAACACCGATATACTCAAATCCTAATTCTCTCATTTCCTTAGGATCGTAAACATTACGACAGTCGACCACTTTGGGTGATTTTAATTTCTTTTTCGTCAGCGTCAGGTCCAGTTCCCTGAACTCATTCCACTCCGTCACGACGACCAGGCAATCTGCGCCTTCAGCCGTATCGTAAGCGTCTTTGCAATACTGAATTTTTGGAAATGTTTTCTGCATAATTTCCTGCGCGACCGGGTCGTACGCTTTGATCTTGCCGCCCGCCTTTAGAACTTCCTCGATAATGACGAGCGAGGTAGCGTCGCGGATGTCATCGGTATTCGGCTTGAAAGAGAGTCCAAGCAGCGCAATAGTCTTGCCCTTGATATCGCCGACCAGTTTTCTTATTTTTTCTACCATCAGGTGTTTCTGATGATCGTTCGCTTTGATAGCGGCATTGACCACCAGATTTTGCACGCCAACTTCATCGGCCGTTTTAACGAGCGCAAGTGTATCTTTTGGAAAACAGGAACCGCCGTATCCTCCTCCGGCATGCAGGAACTTAGGACTGATGCGGCCGTCAAGACCCATGGCTTTGGCAACCACCTTCACATCGGCTCCGATCTGATCGCAGATATTAGCAATTTCATTGATGAAGGAAATTTTTACCGCGAGAAACGCATTCGACGCGTACTTGATCGTCTCGGATGTTTCGACATTGGTGATTACCATGGGCGTTTCATTAATATATAATGCGCGGTACACCTGCTTCATGATATCCGTTGCGCGTTCGCTGTTACTCCCGATCACGACTCGATCCGGCCTTAAAAAATCGTTGACGGCAGATCCTTCACGCAAAAACTCCGGATTGGACACTACGTCGAACTCAGAGCCCTTGGGAGTTTTCTTTGAAAGAATATCGTACACTTTTTTGCCGGTACCGGCGGGAACCGTACTTTTTGTTACAACTACTTTATAGGAATTCAGGTTCCTTGCGATACTTTCCGTAACGCTAAATACGATCCTGAGATCGGCCTCTCCGCCCTCGCCTGGAGGCGTTCCGACGGCTATAAATACTACTTCCGTATCTCGTATCGCCGCATCGACATCGTTCGAGAAAAACAGCCGCCCTTTTTCTACGTTTCGGTCTACGACTTCTTTCAGTCCCGGTTCATAGATCGGTATGACGCCTTTCTTTAATTTTTCAATTTTATCGTTATCAATGTCAGCGCAAATCACATGATTGCCGAAATCGGCTAAACATGCGCCGGATACCAGACCGACGTACCCCGTTCCAACCACACATATCTTTTTCAACGTAACACCTCATTCGATTTGATAACTAATTCCGTTTGATTTTTTTCAAAGCCTGCCGCGCAGCTTGCTGCTCAGCATCTTTTTTTGTTAACCCTTTACCGCTTCCGTATACAATCTGTTTTATGAGAACTTCTACTGTAAATTCTTTATTGTGCTCCGGCCCTTCCTGATTGACAACCGTATACGCCGGAATTCCCCGGTCCTGTGCCTGAGACCACTCTAATAGCTCGCCCTTATAATTAAAATGCAGATCATCGCTTAATATCCGGTCCACGTTATGCAAAACGTGCCGTAAAATAAATTTTCTGGATGCCTCGTATCCACTGTCGATATAAACAGCACCGATAACGGACTCAAGCACATCCGACAAAATTGAGGCGCGTAAACGACCGCCCGATTTTTCCTCGCCTTCGCTCATCAGAATAAATTGCCCCAACCCGAGCGCTTCGGCTTGTTGAGCCAATACTTTTTTATTCACCAGAAGCGATTTGCTCTTGGTCAGATCGCCTTCGTCCTGATGAGGGTATAAATTATACAAAAATTCACCGGTAATCAAATTCAATATTAAATCGCCCAGAAACTCCAGTCTTTCATACGAACGCACCCGTTCTTCATTCATGATACTGAGATAGGAACGATGTTTGAGCGCCTGGATAAAAATATGAGGATTGTATATGGGGGATTCGATCGTTTTTTCAAACGACTTTAATAATTTTTCGTGTTTCTTAATATCTTTTTCAAAACCCAAATGCCACCACAGGCGTCTGAAATAAACCATCCTGTTTGATCTCAACAAAGCCGCGAGTATGTTAAACTTATCAGGCATGAAACCTATACGTGACCGCTATGGCTCGTATCCTTTTACTGCAAGACAGGTGTTGTGCCCGCCAAATCCAAATGTATTGCTGATCGCCGCCTTGATCTTCCGCTCAACCGCTTTATTCGGAACATAGTTCAGGTCACAATTCTCATCCGGAAATTCATAATTGATCGTGGGCGGTATCACGCCCTCTTTGACCGCAAGCGTAGTCGCAATGAACTCGACGCCGCCGGCTGCACCCAAGAGATGCCCGGTCATCGATTTTGTCGAACTAACCAGCATCTTGTATGCATGATCGCCGAAAACAACCTTTACCGCTGCGCTTTCATTCTTGTCATTGTATTCCGTTGACGTTCCGTGCGCATTGATATATCCTATATCTTCCGGTTTAAGTTCCGCATCTTTCAATGCCAAAGTCATCGCACGCGCCGCGCCTTCGCCGCCTTCGGCAGGAGCCGTGATATGAAAAGCATCGTCGGTATACCCGATCCCCGCCATCTCTCCATAAATCGTCGCCCCCCTATTCAACGCATGGTTAAGCTCTTCAAGCACTACGACGCCCGCGCCTTCGCCCATAACAAATCCGTCACGTTCTTTATCAAACGGACGGCTCGCACGCAGCGGCTCATCATTACGCGTGGATAATGCCTTGAGCGAATTGAAACCGGCAACGCCCATCCGGCAAATACCCGCCTCCGCACCGCCGCAGACCATTGCATCCGCATCGCCGCGTTCGATCAGGATGAACGCATCGCCGATCGCATGGCTCCCCGTTGCGCAGGCAGAGACTGTGGCGTAATTCGGCCCTTTCAGTCCGTGAATGATCGCCACATGCCCTGCGGCGATATCAATGATCATCATGGGAATAAAAAACGGGCTGACGCGCTGAGCTCCTTTTTGCAGATAGGTTTCGAATTGATCTTCAAATGTGCTGAATCCGCCAATTCCGCTTCCGATGATACATCCGATGCGGTTAGCATCCAGCGATTTCACATCCAGCTTGGCGTCGTCAATGGCCATTTTGGAAGCCGCAACGGCAAACTGGCAAAAGCGATCCATTCGGCGCGCTTCTTTTTTGTCAATGTAATTAGTCGGTTCAAATCCTTTGACCTCCGCAGCAAATTTGGTTACGTGATCTTTCGTGTCAAAAAGAGTGATAGGTCCAACGCCGTTACGCCCTTCTTTCAATCCCTGCCAGAATTCCTGCAGGCTGTTGCCGATCGGCGTTACCGCGCCTAAACCCGTAATGACAACTCTACGTTGTTTCATAGGACACTCCTTTGCTGCAATCGCATGTGACTAAAATTTCTTTATACATAAAACCCGTAACCTGATCAAAAAAAATGGCTAATCGGTTGAAAAGACAACTCTCAACGCACTTAGCCATTCAAATCAATCATTACTTTCCGAGTTTACCAACCAAATACTCGATCGTCGAACCGACCGTCGTCAATTTGGCTGCTTCTTCTTCCGGGATCTTTTCTCCAAGGCTGAAAGAATCTTCAAATTCCATCACGAGTTCTACTTGGTCAAGCGAATCTGCTCCCAAATCTTCGACGTATGAGGCTGCCGGGGTCACTTCGCCTTCGGTCACGCCTAATTTCTTAACTATGATCTCGGTGACCTTTTTGGTAATTTCTTCTTTTGTCATTTCCTGTCTCCTTGTGGTTGTTTAAAGGATCTGGTTTATTTTAATTACGAAATTAATTTTTTTGTTGTCATCGGATTACTCTGCCGCCGTCAACCTGAATGACCTGACCGGTAATATAACTCGATTCGTCTGATGCCAGAAATTTTACCGCATAAGCAACTTCCACTGCCGTTCCCGCCCGGTTTAATGGAATAAATTTCAAAATGTCCGCTACCATTTGCTCTGTAAAATCTTTCGTCATATCCGTTTTGATATATCCCGGAGCGATCGAGTTAACCGTAATCCCGAATGGCGCAAGTTCCTTCGCTGTTGCCATCATGAGCCCGTCCATACCGGATTTGGAAGCGACGTAGTTGGCCTGAAACGGATTGCCGCCGAGAGCAACTACCGAAGACATATTAATGATCCGGCCTGAACGCTGCTTCATCATAATCTTCGCGGCTAACTTTGTGCAATGGTAAGCGCTTTTCAGATTGTTTTCAATGACCCAGTCCCATTCACTTTCATCCATACGCGCAAGCAAACTGTTCCTAAAAACGCCGGCGTTATTAACCAGTATGTCCACCCGGCCAAATCTATCTACGGCCGCGTCAAATAATTTCTTCGCTTCTTCAGGTTTAGATACATCCGCCTGTATAGAGATCATCTTTTCCGAAAACCCTGCGTCAATCAATTCTTTTTCGGCAATTTCAAGATTCTCTTTCGTCTTGCCGTTTAGTACAATGCCTGCCCCGCTTTTTAAAAAACATTCGACAATGGCTTTCCCTATACCGCGTGAAGAACCGGTCACAATCGCAATTTTATTTTCCAAAGAACACATTACATTATATCATTTAACAATGAACATATACCTAACTAGTAACTTTATCCAAGTCGGTAACTTTTCCGATACATTCACATGCTATGCTTTTATCAATTCTTTTGATCAAGCCTTGCAAAACATTTCCGGGGCCGATTTCGAAAAAAGACGTAGCGCCGTCCGAAATCATATTTACAATCGTTTCGTGCCACTTGACTGGCGCCGTGATTTGCTCCACGAGTAATTTCTTAACTTCGTCTTTTGAGGTAGTTGCCTTTGCGGTAACATTGGCATAGACAGGAACACGGGCGTCTTTAAGCGATACGGTGTTTAATTTTGCATCGACTTCCGTTCGTGCGCTTTCCATAAGCGGAGAATGAAACGCCCCGCTTACAACGAGTTCTTTAACCATTCTGGCGCCTTGCTCTTTGGCCATAACCATTGCCTTCTGAACTCCGGCGACCGATCCTGAAATCACGATCTGGCCGGGTGAATTAAAATTAGCGCACTGCACAATACCTGTTGTGTAGGCTTCGCAGCAGATCTTGCCAAGCGGTTCCGCATCCATCCCGATCACGGCGGCCATCGTGCCTTTGTTCTGCTCTCCTGCGCGTTGCATCGCCTCTGCGCGAACACGCACAACCTTCAACGCATCTTCAAATTGCATTACGCCGGCCGCAACCAACGCCGAATATTCGCCCAAACTATGTCCGGCCGTCATATTAAAAATAACTTTGTCCTCCCCATACTTTTCTCTGAGAATTTCCAATACTACAAGACTGTGTACGAATATCGCCGGCTGAGTTATCTGCGTTTGTCGCAGCGAATCTTCCGGGCCTTCAAACGAAATTTTCGCTAAATCTAATCCCAGAATATCATTAGCCTTCTCATACATTACTCTGGCTATCGGAAATTGATCGCACAGATCTTTCCCCATGCCAACGTATTGTGAACCTTGTCCCGGAAATACAAATGCAACTTTACTCATATACTCTTAATCTTAATATGCCCATTTCACTAAAATACTGCTGCAGGTAAATCCACCGCCAAATGCAGCTATCACGACGTAATCGCCTTTCTTTATCCGACCGGCAGTCACCGCTTCCGATAAGGCCATGGGAATCGTTGCCGCAGTCGTGTTGCCGTATTTTTCAATATTGATAATAACCTGATCGTCCTTTAGTCCCATGCGCTGCGCTGCGGAATCGATAATGCGCTTATTCGCCTGATGCGGAACAAATAAGCCGACATCTTTTCCCGACAAACCGTTGCGCTCCACAATCAACGCGGATGCTTCCGACATGCCTTTGACGGCGTACTGGTACACGTTTTTTCCATCCTGGTAGATGGTATGCATTTTTTTATCAACAGTTTCATGCGTCGGAGGATTCAAACTGCCTCCGCCCGGCATATTTAGATATTGCGCCCCATTGCCGTCAACGGTATTATAATAATCCAGAATGCCCAATTTCTCATCTTCCGATTTTTCCAATAGAACAACGCCCGCGGCATCTCCGAAAAGAATACATGTGTTGCGGTCCGTATAATCAACAATCGAACTCATTTTATCAGAACCGACAACCAATACTTTTTTCGCCGACCCCGACTCGATAAATTGCGCGCCGATAACTAATGAATATGCAAAACCGCAGCACGCCGCCGATACATCAAAACCCCATGCTTTGGACATACCCAGCTTTGCCTGCAGTAAACATGCCGATGCTGGGAACAACATATCGGGCGTTACCGTGCCGAATACGATCACATCGATGTCGTCCGGATCGGTTCCCGTTTTTTCAAAAAGTATTTTGCAGGCCTCCGCTGCCATATCCGATGAGGCTTTTCCTGCTTCCAGTATATGACGCTCTTTAATACCGGTGCGCGATGTAATCCACTCGTCGGTGGTATCTACCATCTTTTCAAGTTCCTTATTGGAAAGAATTTTTTCAGGAACCCAGTGCGCAACACCGGAAATTTTTGCTCTGTTTTTTTTACCTAATGACATTTTTTACCTTATCTCCGCCGTGATCTACGCTGGTCGTCAAGGGAGGATAATTCTATTATGATAATATGATTTTTTCTCGAATAACTTCGTTGATTTTTTTTTCAACCATTTCTTTAGCGACGTGAATGGCTTTGTTCAATGCTTTGGGTGAAGAACTGCCGTGGCCGATGATCACGACGCCGTTGACGCCCAAAAGCGGCACCCCGCCGTATTCCTGATAATCCATATCCTTAAATACGCCAACCAGTGCAGGTTTTGCTAATAACATCATAAGTTTATATTTGAAATTTTTTTGCGCGACCGAGCGAAAACGGGATTTTAGAAAACCCGCAACGCTTTCTCCGAATTTGAGTACTACATTTCCGACAAACCCGTCGCATATCACCACATCGGCTGTGCCATTTAAAATATCGCGGCCTTCCACATTGCCGGCAAAGTCAAACAATTTTTTTTCGCGGAATAATTCGTTGGACTTAACGGTAAGATCATCTCCTTTATTTTCTTCTTCGCCGATGCTGAGCAACCCCACTTTTGGGTTTTCTATATTGTACATGGCGTGGACGTACACGCTGCCCATAAGCGCGAACTGAAGCAGATGGTTGGGTTTGCAGTCCACGTTCGTACCGATATCCAGAATCAGCGTTCTGCCGTTCATCGATGGAAAAAAAGCGCCAATGGTCGGGCGCGCCACTCCTTCAATTCGTCCTAATCTCATCAGTGCCACTGCCATTACAGCGCCCGTATTGCCCATACTGACAAACGCATCCGCTTCGCCGCGTTTAACCATCTCCATCCCAAGATGCATGGACGATTTTGTTTTTTTCGTCAAGGCCGATACCGGTGATTCGTGCATCTCGATCCACTCGTCGGTATGAACAATCTCTAAATATTTTCCAAGCAGCGCATCGCCATGACAATGATGAACTCGTCTCAATATCTTTTCTTTTGGACCCGTAAGAACGATCTGATGCGGCTCATTCTTATCTTGAAATTCTTTCGCCGCCAAGACAGCACCGTCAACAATATGTAAGGGGGCCTCGTCGCCTCCCATTCCGTCAACTATGATTTTCATGGTTTCTTGCGGTCTGATTCTTGATATGTTTGCAAATTGGCCGCCGCCAATATAGAAAACTTTTCAACATTTATCAATTACAACTTGCGTGTATAAAAAATTTGCCTGACGTGTTACATTGATAACAAAATCAGGCAATCTAAAAAAATCGTCGGTAATCTCGCGTTAGGCTTCTTTAGCCACGACAACCTGACGGCCGTCATAATACCCGCAGTTCGGGCACATACGATGGTGCATTTTTGGCTGAGCGCAGTTGGAACATTTCCCGACAGACGGGCCGTCAATTTTCCAATGCGTCCGGCGTTTGTCTCTGCGTTGTTTCGAATGTCTGCGTTTAGGATTTGGCATTTTGTTCTCCTGCTATGTTTTTTTCAATTGTTTGCATTCATTTGCATAACTGCGTGTTCGCATAAAGCTTCATTTAGATTAGCTCCACATTCCACACATAATCCTTTACAATCGTCCTTACATAAAATCTTTATCGGAATTTCCAATAACAGCGTGTCACAGACATCTTTGTCCAACGCAATCTCGTTCGCCTTATGTATTTCGATCAACCTTACTTCCGATTCGGTGTCATATTTTTCACGGTTTGATTTCAAATCCGTATAGGCTACCTGAAACGCACCGGTGATCATGTGGCGCGCATCCTCGAGGCAACGGTCGCATAAAAACCGCGCGTCCGATGCGGCATGTAACTTTACATAATATAAATGACTGGTTTTGTTCAGCACTACATCCGTTACAACCGGCCGATCAAATACCTCATGTCCTTCATAATCCGTGAGTCCGAGTCCTATATCTTTTGCGGCGGTTTCGAAATGAAATCGGTATTCGCCGTCTTCCAGATGCAGAATTTTCTCTAATTTGATCTTCATTAAATCCCGTAAATTCAACTTGATAAACGACTTATCAAAATTAGGGGCAGAAGATAGTTTTTTTTAGTCTTATTGTCAAGCAAAATTCCTTCACAAAAACGCTCATTTCACTTGCGTTTTTAAGGCTGTTTGAATACATTCGTGCCCCAAGAAAACGCCCCAAAGGAGTTGATCGACATGAACCCAGAAGCCCGCAAAGAAGACAAAGTGATCGGTGAAGGCCTGACCTTCGACGATGTTCTCATCATGCCTCTGTATTCCGAAGTTTTGCCCAATACAGTGGAACTCCAAACACGCCTCACGAGGAATATTTCTTTGAACATGCCTCTGGTGAGCGCCGCCATGGATACGGTAACGGAATCGGAATTGGCCATCGCGATCGCAAGGGAAGGCGGTATAGGCATGGTTCATAAAAACTGCCCGATTGAATATCAGGCCTCTGAGATAGACCGCGTGAAACGATCCGAAAGCGGCATGATCATGAAGCCGATCACTATGACGCCCGACCATAAATTGTACGACGCGCTGGAATTAATGAAAAAGTACAAGATCAGCGGAATCCCGATCACGTATGCGGACGGGAAACTGGCAGGCATTCTGACCAATCGCGATCTTCGTTTTGCCACGAATTACGATGAAAAAGTCGATTCGGTTATGACCAAGAACAACCTGATCACCGCCAAGATCGGGACGACCCTAGAAGACGCAGAGAAACTGCTGCATAAACACCGAATCGAAAAATTACTCGTGGTGGACGATCAGTATATTTTGCAGGGCCTCATCACGGTCAAAGATATTCAGAAAAAGAAAATGTATCCCAATGCATGCAAAGATTCACATGGGCGATTGCGCGTGGGCGCGGCGCTCGGCGTAACGAGAGACGCCATGGATCGCGCAGCGGCATTGGTCGAAGCCGGGGTGGACGTGCTTGCGGTGGATACTGCGCACGGCCATTCCAAAGGCGTGATTGCAACCGTTCGCCAGGTCAAACAGAAATTTCCGCAAATCGAACTGATCGCAGGAAATATCGCTTCCGCCGATGCAGCGATGGAACTTATCAAAGCAGGCGCGGACGCCATCAAAGTAGGAATAGGGCCGGGTAGCATCTGCACAACGCGCGTGGTTGCAGGCGTTGGCGTGCCGCAGATCACCGCCATCATGGAATGCGCCAAGGTCGCACATATGGAGAACGTTCCCATCATTGCCGACGGCGGGATCAAACAAACCGGCGACGTTGCCAAAGCCATCGTGGCCGGGGCGGACACCGTGATGATCGGCGGTTTATTTGCAGGAACGGAGGAAAGTCCGGGCGAGTCGGTTTTGTACGAAGGGCGTAAATATAAAGTCTACCGCGGAATGGGTTCTATTTCGGCGATGCGTCATGGTTCACGCGACCGCTATTTTCAGGAAGATGAAATGGACACGAATAAACTCGTGCCCGAAGGCATTGAAGGGCGCGTACCATTCAAAGGCAAACTCAGCGACGTCGTGTATCAAATGGTCGGAGGATTACGCTCGGCGATGGGTTATTGCGGAGCAAAAACTATCGGAGAAATGAAAACCAAAACCAAATTGATCAAAATGACCGGCGCCGGGCTTAAAGAAAGCCATCCGCATGATGTCCTAATTACACAGGAAGCACCGAATTATCAGGTGGGCAGCTAGAGTTCTTTTAATTTAATAACGTCTAAACGATCCTGGTCTCTTAGAGAGTTTGATTTCAGCTCAATTAACTTCAGCTTGTCCAGATAAGGGATTTCCCAATCTTCAATTTTGAAAAACCGGATATTTTTTCTGTAATCTTCAAATCGTTTGCCTGACATTCGAACAAATATATCGATCGGAAACTTTTCAATAATCCGCAATGACCTTCTTCATCAGTAAAATCTGAATTTTTCAGCTAGCGCGCGAAACCCTCATTATACTGAGAGAGAACTGCCAATCTTCGAAATATTCTCTTCATTATGCTCAACCAGAATATCCACGTCCTGGGTGGGCCGTATATATCCATTGAATGCACACGCAAACCCACCGACAGTAATGAACTTAATTTCATTTTTTACCAGAAGGACCAACAGTTCTTCGTATACGTTCATGCTTTTGTTCTGTTTTTTGAAGGCCGTTTTTTTCCAGAAACTCATTCAATTCGGAAATGATTTCGGTTGGTCGCTTGGAACTTTTCCCGACGGTTTTTCTGATATTTTCGTTTTTCATCTAATCAGTTGAGAATGAATTTTTAATTTACTAATTAATATACGACGTCTGAACGCCCAATTCCAAATCAATCTTTTGTTGATATGAAAATATTTCTTACCGATTGGATTCTCCCCATCACATCTTCAAAGATCAAAAACGGCGCGGTCGTCATCGACGACTATGACCGTATTTTAGACTTCGGCTCACGGCAAGACATTCTAAAAAAATATTCGGATAAGAATATTCAGGTTGCCGAATCGAAAAACTCCATTATCATGCCCGGCCTTGTCAATGCGCATACGCATTTGGAGCTCTCTATGATGAAAGGCGTTATTCCGCGCGGATTGAATTTCAGCGACTGGGTATTTGAGGCGATCACCAAACGATTTCAGTTCAATGAAGCAACCATTTCCGCCGACTGTGAAAAACAAATCAAAGCGCTGGAAGACTGCGGCACCGTTGGGGTCGGCGATATCGCCAATCATTCTGCAACGTCTCTGCCCTTACTGGAAAAATCAAGCTTGTACGCCGCCGTATTCAATGAGATCACCGGCTTTTCAAGCGCGGTCGCGCAGAATCGATTTCGAGAATTTGTCAGTAAAATCCCCGAAACACCCGATAATAAAATAAGGCAGGCATTGGCGCCGCACGCGCCCTATTCCGTATCGCCGGAACTTTTTAAATTAACAGCTGAATATAATGGCGATTCCAAAATATCAACCGTTCATTTGGCTGAATCAAATGACGAAATCGAGTTTTTGTTATCGGGTTCCGGCAGCATGAAAGAAATGATTCAAAAGATCGGCCGATGGGATGACAACTGGAAAGCGCCAAAAACAACTCCTGTTTCCTATCTGAAGAAATTGGGAATTCTGAATTCTAAATTATTAATTGTTCATGCGGTACATGTGACTGATGATGATATTGAATTACTCCGGTCTCATAGCGTCCATATCTGTTCTTGTCCGCGAAGCAATGTACAGATCAATGTTGGCGGCACGGCGCCGATAGAAAAATATTTGGATGCCGGATTGAATGTATGTTTGGGAACGGACAGCCTTGCAAGTAATGACGATCTGAATCTGTGGAATGAAATGACTTTTTTCAAATCCATTCATCCAAAAATCCAGGATTCAATAATCCTTCAAATGGCTACGATCAACGGCGCTCGTGCATTGGGTTTTGATCAACATATCGGCAGTATTGAAAACGGGAAAGATAATGCTCTAGTATGCATTGAAAGCGGAAAACCGATCAACGATCCTGAATCATTTCTGCTTTCGGGATATGATAAATTTACCAGCATTAGCAAAGTCATTTAACACCTCTGTCTTGTTTTTATTCATTATTCATTATTCATTATTCATTATTCATTCATTTCATGTTATATGTTCTCAGCTTAAGTAAGAACTCACCGGTTACAATATATTATTCTTTTCCCCGCACTTCGCCTTCCCAATCGCGCCTTGACTACAATGGTTTTTATATTTAAGTTTATTTCATGAGACGCCGGAAATTTTGTTCAGCAAAGGAATCTGTTCTATGATGATAGTAATAATGGAGAAAAATGCCTCCATTAAACAAATTCAGGATATCTTGCAGTTTGTCGAAGACAGCGCCTGTACGCCGCACGTATCTAAAGGCGACGAAAACACGGTGATCGGAGTCGTCGGTGATGAACGCGGGCTCGTATCGGACAAAATTCAAACCATGCCCGGCGTAGAAAAAGTCATTCCAACGCAGAAACCTTACAAACTCGCCAGTCGGGAATGGAAAAAAGATAACACGATCATCCGGGTCAATGGTATTGAGATCGGCGGCAACCGCATCACGATCATTGCCGGGCCGTGCGGCGTGGAGAGCGAAACCCAACTTCTGGAAATCGCTCAGATCGTCCGAGATGCAGGCGCGCACATTTTACGCGGAGGCGCATTTAAGCCGCGCACCTCGCCGTACAGTTTTCAGGGATTAGGTGAACGCGGATTGGAACTACTTGCCAAGGCGAGAGAAAAAACCGGACTGGCCGTGATCACGGAAGTGGTCAATCCCAATCAGGTCGAACTCGTTGCGCAGTACGCAGACATCCTGCAGATCGGCGCGCGCAATTCGCAAAACTTTGCATTGCTTCAGGAGGCGGGCAAATGTAATAAACCCGTTTTTCTTAAACGCGGTATGATGTCCAATCTCGAAGAATATCTCATGTGCGCGGAATATATTATGGCCAACGGTAATTATAACGTAATCTTATGCGAACGCGGTATTCGCACCTTCGAAACTTCAACGCGCAACACCATGGATATTTCCGCGATACCGATGATCAAGAGTTTATCTCATTTGCCCGTATTTGCCGATCCCAGTCACGCAACGGGCAAACGCTCTCTGGTACCGCCGGTGGCAAAAGCCGCACTGGCCGCAGGCGCCGACGGACTCATGATCGAAGTTCACAATCACCCTGAAAAAGCGCTTTCCGACGGCGCACAGGCGATACTACCGGAGGAATTTGTTGCGCTGATGCAGAATCTGAAACAACTGAGTACCGTCGTGGGAAGAAGTTTGTGATCAGTCTCAGAGATCATAGAGAAAAAAGCTTGCAAGTAACCTACTACTCAGAGTTAAAAATGTCATTCTTGTAAGAATCTTTTTTGAATGAACAGTTGTTATACTTGAAAAAAGATTCTTTCAGAATGACAATGCCGGGGTGAGTCGACATGATAGGCAGATAAGTTATTCTCCGTGAAACTCTGTGCGTGATTTTTGTGTAGAATTATGAACGAGATCAAAACAGAAAAAAATTTACGGGAGACCGGCCTGACGTCCGAACAGATTGTCGATGGCCACCTGATGAAAGCCTGGCGTGATGAAGTTCGCCTGCCCAACGGTAAAACGGCCGTGCGCGAATACATTCGCCATCCCGGCGCGGCAATTATGATCCCGCTCTTTGCCAACGGCGACACGATTCTCGTCAAACAATTCCGTTACCCGGTGGGAAAAGTTTTTATCGAATTGCCCGCGGGGAAACTGGACGGAAAAGAACCGATGGAAGAGGCCGCGCAGAGAGAACTTGCCGAAGAAGCCGGATTCACAAGCGATAAACTCACGCTGATCGCGGAATTCTATCCGTGCATCGGCTACAGCAATGAAAAAATGTGGCTGTATCTCGCCGAAGGCCTGAAAGAAGCGGACGCGATCACGGATCATGACGAATTTCTTGAACTCATGCGCGTTCCCTTTATCGAAGCGGTAGCGATGGTTCGGCGCGGCGAGATCGACGATATGAAAACAATTGCGGCTATACTGTTGGCTGATTCTTTTTTACAACAACGGAAGAAAGGAGGCGGTGATGGCAAGGTCCTTTCATGATAACGACCGTGATTGGGAAAACGAAAAAGAAGGCGACGAAGAAGAACCCTGGAAAAAAGCGCACGAGGAGTGGAAAACCAATATTGAAAAGGAAGCCCTTTCCGATTCCATGATCGCGTCGGACCAATCCTTTGCCGATTCCTTGCGCTATGCCTGGGATGAAAACGCATGGGAGAAATTCATACAATCCCTTGACAAAGAAGGCCTGCGCGTCATTGCTTTTTACGAAAAATACTGGAGCCATTCCGACCGGGACCGCATGGTCGAAGAAGCGATGGCGATGTTTTACGTACGGGAAGCCTTCAAACAAAAAAAACCGGCAAATGCCAAAGAATATTATTTTAAATATTATATCGAGCGCGAACTCCTCGACATGGGCGTCTTTGATGAAGGCTTTCAGGGATTTCTCGACGCCAAAGAAAATTCGCTCTACCGCATTTCGGCGTACCGCCTCTCGCGTGAATTTTATAATCAGATCCGCGCCTGGGTGCACTCCCTTCTGCCGGAGATCCGAACGCACAAATTGCTGGAAGAACTTCAGAACACGACGTCTGCGGCGTGCACGAAGCTGGCCGGCGCGCACGTCATGGGTTATCAGCCGCATACCATCGGCGGCAATATCGCCCAATGCAAACGCGCGCTGAAAGGCATGAGCCGGGCGATCGACCTCTTGTCGGAGATCCAGCATCTAAACTGGATGGATCAGGATAAATACTTTTATTATCAGGAGATCGCGACGGAGGCACGCAGCGCAATTGCGATTCGAATTGTAGATCTGAGAAACCAATTTTTTGACGAGACCTCCTCGTAAGCCAAACGTTTTTCATCATGCATCAAGAATTTCGGAACCCCACGCCAGGCAATCCTGCACATAAGCTGTATGAAGAATACTTTGTACCGGATTCGCGCGGCTATCAATTCATCAGAAATTTTCATTCCAAATATATCCGTGAATTATCCCGGACGGAATTTGAAGATTTTGATGCTTTTCTAAATCAGATTTTTGTCAATCTCACCAAGATCGTGTTCGCCCATATTGAAGGGCCGCAAGAACACTACGTGATCAAGGCAATGTATTACCAATGCTGGAATATAATCTATCGCCTGAAGCGAGAACGAAAGATAATGGTACTGGAAAGCGCAGGTACCGTTTTTTCTGAAGACAGTCCGGGTGAATCCCCCATCACACTTCAAAAATCAGACACAGCAGATCCGCTGGAATCTACGGAAGCAGCAGACCTTTTTGAACTCATTACAACATTCAAGACGAGACTTAAAAACGACGACATCCGTATCCTTAACGGGCTTATCGATCAGAAAGAACTAGGCTCCCTCGCGAATGAGCTGCAACTCGAGTATAATGCGCTATGCGTAAAAATAAAACGTTTGCGGGGAAAACTCGCGCTGTTTTTAAAAAAGTTAGGATATCAGGATAGAACGACCCTACGCTATTTAAAAAAAAATAAAAATATTTTGTAAGTTTTTTTAATCCGGTAACACTCTTAACCATGACCGGAAGAACCTAAACTTAAAAGAGGAACTTTGGAAACTACCAACGACATAATTCAACGATTTTCAGAAGCGCTGAAATCGGGCAAAGGACATCTCAATGAGCCGGTCCTTTCGCTGTATATCAATTTTTATAGCGGATTAAGCAGCCGGGAAAAAACATTTGTTGAAAATCATCTGCAGCAATGCCGGGAGTGCAGCCGTTTATACGAACAGGTCTTTGACGACGAGATTGATCTCGACATCGGCCATGTTAATGTCGTGCTGGAAACGGCAGCCCCTGACGGAACTCCCGGCGCAGTCGTCTTGAACGATCCAGAGAAGGGATTTACGCTGATGGTTCGCAAAGAAGCGGGATCATTTTCCATGTCCTTTACTACATTGCCAAAAGAATTCGAGCGGCAGAAGATGCGGATCGTAATTAATAATACTTTCCTTCGACTTGTTTCGGTTGAAAAAAATAAACCGATCCCGCTTGCGGAAAATTCATTACCCAATGGGCAATTTCATTCTTTTGCGATCACGGTTGTGCCGCAAAAGGTGAGCGAAATTCAAAAAGAACTGCGGCCTTTATTCATCCGTTACACACGGTATTTAGCTGCAGCCGTTCTTATCGTCGTAGCCGGAGCCGTACTATACGAAAATATGAATCAGCGTGGGGAGAAATTAACGACCGTTGAAACAAAAACTGAAACAACGATTGATTCTCTCGATCATAAGAAGAAAACGGATATTCCGGAAAACAAAAAAGAGCCTGAACTGAAGAAAATTCCTGAAATCGTTCTCACTCCGGTTTTAGCAGATAATTATAAACCGAATGACGTGCTGGAAACCTTCGTTCACCGGAAGTACCGCGCCGGCGCGGCGGAAGTCATTGCGCCCAATAACGCCGATACCCTGTTCTCTCCGATCCGTTTTGAGTGGAAAGAAATGGAAGGGATCCATTCTTTTATCGTGGTGGTCGTGGATAATAAGAACGAAGAAATGTGGCGCGGTTCGACGGAGTCATACGAACTGACCTGCGGGCAGAAATTCGGCGCCGGCCTGTACTACTGGATGCTTAAAACGGACGGGGATATTCTGAGCGTAAGGAAGTTTTTTGTGAGGTAGGTGCGCCTTCCAGTACGAATAATGATGTCAAACTCTCAAGAAAGAACGGTGCGTTATGTTTAAAAAGTCATCAAATCTTTCAACTGCGCTTTTGTCCATACTATGCATAATATTATTTGGATGCGATTCACACAATAATGCCAAAGCAACATTTGACAGAGCTATTAGTGATGTAAAGTCTTTAAATGATATGATAATAACTACGGATGGAGAAATTCTTATTACCGGAAGCAAAAATAGACCTCTTGGAGATTCACTGGTAGACGATGATATCGTTTTGACAAAACTTACCGATGACGGCGAACTTGTGTGGTGCAACAAATACGAGACGATCGGTTATTATGGATATGGCCAAAGCTTGCTTGAGACATCAGACGGGTATGTGGTTCTAGCCTATTCTTCGGATGACACGAGTGATGAGACAAATATGATGCTTATCAAAACCGACAAAAAAGGAAAAACCTTGTGGTCTAAAACCTGTTATACACCCGCGGACGAGCGCGTTCAGGCAGTTGTACCCACTCAAGATGGCGGATTTCTTATCGCGGGAAGAGTAGTAACCAAGGGTATTTACTTAGCGAAAGCCAATTCAATGGGCGATACTCTTTGGACTAAAATACTTGCATCTTCGAACGAATACACCGTTTTTTCGATGCGAACAATTCCCGATAATCATTTCGCTATAACCGGCACGACGAACAGAAATGGATATAACCAGATATATGTCCTTAAAATCGATGGAGCCGGCAATCAGCTCGAATTCAGAACCTACGGTGAATCAGGCCACAGCACACACTCTTATGATCTTGCCATCAGCGACGGTAGTGTATTATTTGGAAGCAAGGATGACTACCCTTATGTGGTCAAAACAACCTTTGACGGCGACACGGTATGGTCAAAGCAAATACTTGACATCTCAAATCAAGGTATTGGTGGGGCTGTTGTCGTGAATAGCGAAAATGATATATTTATTGTGGGATCGAATTGGGTAGATGGTAATGAACGAAGCTATTTTATTAAGTTATCTTCATCCGGTGAATTAATCTGGTCACGTGTCTTCACTGATTCGGCGGGTTATAATATGAGGGCATCAAGATTGAAACCGTTTGGCGACGGATTTTTAATTGGAGGAACACGTCTTGGCTCAGATCTCCAATGCTTTCTAATCAGAACGGACAGCGAAGGAGAGGAATTCTAATCGATGCGTTTCTTAAAAAAAGGAGGTATTTTGAGTGTAAGGAAGTTTTATGTGAGGTAGATGGAAACTTGTGTTGTTTTTCTAGGAAACCGTTAACTGTGTCTACTATCGTTCTAAATAGTAGGATAATCTTAAGATATTTGATTGCCCTATTCAATGTTGCTCTAATGTTTTCCTGCAGTAAGAATGACGGCCCCAAAGGTTCTGAAGACTTTCATTTCGGACTCGCCGATTCAGTGGAAATTGATACCTCGATCTATGTCGTGAATTGCTACGAACACGATACCCTGTCTCTACTGCCAATTGAAGACAAAATGCTGCTCTATTTGATCTTAACTGATAATGACGGCGATTATTACAACGGAGTCTGTTTACAATTATGGCTACGTACGTATAAGTATTATCCGGATTTGTGTTATCAACTGGCGGCTTGTGATTCCATTGGAAAGAACCTGTATTTCAGAGTGAGCGGCGTTCAAGACTATGGTACTTTGCCGGGAGTTATGTGCCCGCTAGCTTTTGGGCGAGCAACACTATTCAAGCAATATCCTGTTTCAGCGCAGACGTCAAAGATCGTTATTGTCAAAGGGGCCTACATCGACAGGTACGCGTTATCTGTCACATGGAACTCATTTCAGGTTCTGCCTATAGACACCAATATTTCAAAATTAGAAGGATTTTCTGACAGCAGATAATTAATAAGGAGAACCGGCAAACGACATTCAAAGATTACGGAACGAGAAGAGGTTATTAAGCAGGAGTTTTATATCGCGGATTTGAAATCCGCGATACTGAAAATACAGAGTTGCTTAAAAAAAATACACAACTCACCTCCCTATCAGCACAAACGCGCTCCAGTCCGCGGGATACGCGTATTTTTTTTGCCGGATGAAATCGAGTTTGGCTTTGCGTAAAGACATTGACAGATCGTTACCAGAGAGAACGTATTCATAAAATTTTATCATCAGTTCAGACGCCGACTCGTCCCCCAACTGCCACAGCGAAACCAGCACGTTCTTTGTGCCGGAGTAAATGAATCCGCGCGTGAGCCCCATGATACCTTCGCCTTTGACCACCTTGCCTATGCCGCTCTTGCATGCGCTGAGCGCGACCAGTTCCGCATCCAGTTTCAGTCCGTAGATCTCGCCCGCATACAATATCCCGTCATCCGGTGATACCGAATCTTTCTGCGAAAAAATGATCCCGGATAATTTCGGATTGGATTCGTTGATGAACCCATGACTTGCCACGTGAATGAAACGGAAATTTTCGGCGGCCGATTTGAAGCTCCCCTCCCCGGCCCGGTCTTTGACATAAATTTGTCCCCTGCGTCCGTTTTTTTCAAATGACTGCAGGATCTCGTTCACTTCTTTTTCCGTGTACGGCAGTTCCGCGAAGCGCGTGCCCAACATGGTCACGTCACGGGTCGTCGTGTCCGCCGCCGAACTCTTAATGTATCCTTCGGTCAGGCTGTCGGAAAAAACCGGCGCAAATCCTAAAAATCCGCCGCCTTCTTTTTTATTCTGCGAAACGATCAGGCCGGCGGAATAGTAATAACTGATCGTAAAGTTTCTGATAAGATAAGGCAATTGAGTGAAATCAATGCCTTTGAGAAAATTCACCTCTTTGGTCAGCAGCATGTCAAAGGGCAGGTAATTCAAAATGCCGTCGGGAATGACGATGATCCTGCCGCCGGACTTGAGTTCCTGCGTCACCGGGGCGATCAGCCAGCGGTAAGCGCGGTACGCCGCCGGAGGATATCGTTTAAAATCAAGGTCCGTGACGGAGCGGCGCACTTCGGACACTACGGATTCGAAGGCCGTATCTTTCGGAAAGGATCGGAATGCGAACTGCGACGCATTGAGCGTAAATATAAACAGCGCGCTGTCGCCGGTAAAATATTCCACCAGCGTCGCATCGCCTAATCGTTCGCGCACCGCGGCCATAGTTACCGGATGCGGACGATACTTCAGGCGGAAGTAATTGGGATAATCGTATTCCAGTGAACGAATCAATCGATCGTACTCGGACCGTAATGCAAACACACGGTTCTCATACTCCTTGATCTTTATGGTGTCTTTGCTTTTGTTCCCTGCCTCCTTTTCGATCTGCGTATCGTAGAGCGACAATTTCAGACGGAGATCCTTTTCTTTTGCCAGCAGGCTGTCCGGGATGCCGGCAAATTTACGCGCATCTGCGTCGAACATCGCTTCGAGAAGCACGCCCGCTTTGCTTTTTTCGGAGAATTCGAACGCTTTTTCAGCGTAGATCAGTTCGCCCGTCAGCTGATACAGCCGGTGGCAGACGCGTATTGCGTTCTCGTACTCGTTCTTCGCTTTTTTCCCGAGAAAAAGTTTCGATCCCTCCGCGCGGTAACTGTATCTCATGCGGTCGATGAGTTCGGATATGAGTTCAAATGTTTCCAGCGATTGCTCCAGCGATTCTCTGCTCTGCAATTGCAGAAATTGTTTTTCAAATAATTCCGCCTTCAGGCTCAGCGCGTCAAAAACATCCGTCTCGGAAAGCGTATCGGACAGAACCGGGTTGAATGTACCGGAACTGTTTTTACTCATTCCAACAACCGACCGCAGAGAATGCTGCGCCAAACGAAGCGCTTCGTCTACGCGCCCTTGCCGCTCTTCGATCCTGGCCAATCTGCGATAGGACTGCGCAACCAACGGATGGTTTTCGCCGTGAATTTCCTGAAAAAGTTCCCATGCGCGCCGGAATGATACGCCCGCGCTGTCGTACTTTTCTTGTTCAAAATAAACGTCGCCGATCGACAAATAACCTGTTGCAACTTCTACATGGCGCTCACCGTAGATCGCGCGGTTCATAGCTAGTGCCTGCTCATATTGGCTGAGCGCAAGTTCGAATGATTTTTTTTCTTTGTAAACCTGGCCAAGATTGTTATAGCTCATCGCGAGAAACGGATTGTCTCCCTTAAATATTTTTTTCCGAATGACAAACGATCGGTCATAATAATATAGTGCCTGATCGTAGTCCTCCTGATTGGAGAAAAGTATTCCCATATCGTTGTACGTATTGGCGACGTCGGGATGTTCCGGGCCTAAGGTCTCCATTCGAATGGACAACGCCTTTTTATAATAGGTCAGCGATTTTTCTACATCGCCTTTGAGGTCGTAGACGATGCCGAGGTTGCTGTAGATCGTGGCAACGCGCGGATGGTTTTCTCCGAGCGTTTGTTTGATAATATCCAGCGCTTTGGCGTACATTGCTTCCGCGTTATCATAGTCCGCCATAATACGGTACACCACGCCGAGATTAATATAATTCGAAGCGATGCCCTTGTTCCGCGCCCCCAGCGCGGCGATGCGAATTGCCAGCCCTTTTTTATGATAGTTAATCGACTTTTCGTAATCCCCTTTATAGTAATACACGATACCAAGATTCGTATACGTGGCGCCGGTCGCCGTTCCGTTGTCGCCGAATTTTTCAGACCGGATCCTCAGCGCTTTTAAATGGAATTCCAGTGACTTATCGTATTCCCCCATAACCTGGTACACCACAGCCGTGGATGAGTATGCGTTGGCAACTTCCGGGTCATCCTGCCCCCATAGAGCTGTAGCGGCGCGGGCAAAACTGTCGCAATACAACAGCGCCAGATCGTATTTGGCGATCATGCGGTAGGAGACGTTGGTAAGGTCGAGACATTCAACGTAGCGTCTCCAGGCTTTGTGCGTTTGGTATAACGAACCGGCCATCCGGTACCGGACGATGGAACTGTCATACTGAGATTCATTGTAAAATTTATCACCGGCGGCAAAATACGTATTCGCCAGCGTCGTATCCCGTGTGATGTCTTTTTTCAAATCCTGTGCATTTTTTTTCTGGGCAGTAACGCACGGAAGTGAGTAAATCAGGAAAAAACCGGAAAAGACAATTCCATAACAAATTTTCAAATACATGACCGTCCTCATTGTTTTAAAAGCCGGTGTAGATTAACTTTTGGAATATAGCCATTTTTGACAATTTTTGAATAAAAATTGTAATTTTTTTCAACTCAAATACACTATCTGTTCTATAGGCCAAATCCCAATCCTTCTAAGGAAACTGTTCTATGAAAAACAAATACTTACAAGTAACACTTGCGACGCTGTTACTCAGCATTGCTTTTTTTGTCAGCATCTCATCTTCCGGCATAGACAAAAACAAGTCCGGAAAGCTCCGTTTACGCAAGCCCGACATCGTCGATCTTGTTTTTGTCAACTACAACAACTGGTCGTATGTCATGCGGAATAACGGGAGTTACATGTATGACGCACCCGACGCCGATCACAACAGCAATAATGCCGGAGGGATATTCCCCCGTAGCTCCGGTGTAACTATTGTCTATGCAGGTGGAGTCTATATCGGTGCGCTCAAAGACGGTATCCCCGTAGTGAGCGAAACGGAATTTTCCACTGAATTTCAGCCCGGGAGGATCGTCAATAACGGTGTTTCCTTCGAATCACTCAAAGCCGAAGACCCTCTGCTTCCGTCATTAAAAGTTCACCTCATCGATCGTAATGACACTAAAGATTGGCCGGAAGAAGCCCTGCGCGATCAATTTGGTAGCCCTGCTCTCATTGCCGATGCGCAGACCTGGGCAGTGTTTAATGATCTTGATACCTCACTCAATCAAGAATCTCTGCAGGAAAGCCCCAATCCGGGATTAGGTATAGAAGTTGTTTTGGAATCGTATGCATTCAACGCGCCGAAGATCGGCGATGTGGTGTTCTTGCGATATACTCTTGCCAACAAGACGACTGCAGATTACACACAGTCGTATTTCGCCAGCTGGATGGATGCCGACGTCGATAATGCAACTAATGATATCGTCGGAACGGACACCGCGCGCGGTATGGCATTTGTATACAATATTAGCAATGAGCCGGCCGGAGATAAAGTGGTTGGGTTTGATATCCTACAAGGTCCCGTCGTTCATGATACAGAGATCCCGGCACGCGATCTCCTTCGAAATCAAAATAATAAAACGAAACTTACCTATGACCTTGACAAAAATCGCTTCGTCAAAAATAATCTTCCGAGTGGCCGTATTGCCTTAGGAGCCGTCAGTTCTAATCTTTACTCCGGCGGAATGGATCCGGTTGACAATAAAGAACGTTACAACCTCATGCGCGGCGCTGAAAAGTCTACTGGCATCATGAAGTTTGGCTGCGGCTTAGATGACTATTTTGTTTTTCGCGGTAATCCCCTCACCGAACAGGGAACTTGCGATGTTGCAGGAATCAATAATCCGAGAGGAGGCCTTTTTGCTACGGCGGCGGATCAGCGTATGTCGATCGCCACCGGCCCGTTCACGATCAAGGCCGGCGAGTCGCAGGAAATATGGGTTGGCGTGGTCGGCGCATCGGGAAATAACCGGCTCGATGCTGTTGCAAATTTATTTGCCACCGATGATATTGCGCAGTCATTTTTTGACGCCGGATTCCCCTCTCCCGCGCCACCGGAAATTCCGAATCTTTCGGTTACTGCTTTAGACGGACGCGTATCTCTCACCTGGCAGAATAATGCCGAACTCTCCGATGACCTCGCCGGTGACTTACTCGGTATCTCCGTTGCCAATGGATATAACGCCGATTATGTCAAACGTGATTTTCAAGGGTATCGTGTGTATCGGAGTCTCACCGGGTTGGATGGAAGTTTTCAGCTCCGGGCGCAGTACGATGCGGTAGATACGCTTGGACTTCTGTCGTATCGATTTCTAAATAATAATTCAAATCTTGAAATTGCCGAGTTGAATTTCGGTACCAATACCGGATTGCGATACAGCTTCATCGATTCCAATCTGACCAACGGACAGAATTATTTTTATTCCGTCACGGCGTACGACGCACAGCCGTATATCGCAGGGCCGGACAGTATGCTTTTTGACGGAAAATTAATTCTGAAACCCTCAGGCATCCCCGTGTCCCTCGAATCGTCTATCTTGTCAAATACCGTGTCCGCCGTGCCGCAGAAACTAAGTTCGTCATTCCGCTACGATGCGATGGCCGATTCTTCCCATGCCCGGCATATTCAAGGCGTCTCTGATGGCTACATCGAACTTGAAGTGGCTAACCCCGCCGCGGTAGTAGATGCCGACTACACTGTGGAATTTTATGAACTCCCGGATTCCGTCAATGGCAAAGCGGTAATGTACAGCGGATCAACGCATGCCGGCCAGCTTGTTTTTCGGGTTATGAAAAATTTTTCGCCGGTTATGTTTTCAACCAAGGTAGACGATAAGAATACATGGATCGACGGAGGTAACGGCATTTTGGATCTGGACGGGAACGGTAACCTCACAAACGGCGATCAGGTCTTTGATGATCGTTTATTCAGCACGTCAATTGCCATTCCAGGTACACCGTCTATGGAACAGTTTGATATTTGCGAAGGTGTTTTGGTGAAAGCTTTTAGACCCGAGTTGAAAGGTGTGTCCGCTATATATACAAATGGACCGCAATACACGACGGCAGGTCTTGCGGCCGGAACGCGCTGGTTCAACAGTGTTAATTTTGGTTTACCTGATGGGCTGCTTGGCGGAGGCGTAGGCCTTGCCTATGGTTTCTTTGGGTCGCCGATTGATCCTGCTGATTTGAAGACGATAGAGCTTCGTTTCTCACGCACAGTATGGCAAACGGCTTACGGCCATACGGGCGCGTTTGGAAATAATAATGAATTTTTCCCTGTTCCGTTTACCGTGTGGGATGTGGATCAGGAAGATGCTTTGCCGGATCGCCGGCTGAATGTTATGTGCCGCGATGGTAGTGCATTCAACGGTAACGGCTGGTATTTGGATAACGTTTTTGGAGGTGACGGTTCAGGGCCGTATCAAAGAAACTATGCGCACGTGGTGTTGTCGGATTATGATTCAACGGTAGGATCACTGACCGGGCTGAACGCCGGAAATACAGAGACCATTTGGTCAACGGCACTTACTCCGCGTGAACGTGTAGCGGCAGTAGGCGCACCGGCTGACGGATTTACTTGGAATGATCTGTTGAAAACAGCGCGCACGGTAGGAAGCCCGAGCGGAACGACGGTTGATGCAACGGAAAGAGATGCCATTTATGCTCAGATTCCGGATGAAGGGATATTGAAGTTGACGGCTCCGAATTTGCTCACATCCGAAGATCAATTCTCTTATTCCACCACGGCTCGTACCGCTGCCTCAAAATCCGACACAAAACGCGCGATGAAGAACATCAAAGTGGTTCCTAATCCCTTTTACAAGTATTCATCCTTCGAAACTTCGTTGAACAAACTCATCAAGTTCACCAATCTCCCGTCATCGTGCACGATCAAGATATTCACCGTAGCAGGTGATCTTATTCGCACATTGAATCATAACTCAGCTTCGGACAATGACCGTGTGAATAACCGCCCGTATGATGATTCTTACTCACCCGCAGACGACGCGACTTCGATCGAACGATGGGATTTGAAAACCGCCAACGGCCGCTATGTGGCAAGCGGTATGTACATCGCGCTCGTGGAATCGGCGGAAGGAAAACGATTAGTTAAATTTGCGATCATACAATGAAAACTATTAACCGCCTGCCTGCGCGAAGCGCTTCGGCGAAGGCAGGCAAAGGACGCAGAGAACGCGAAGAAAATCTGCTGCGTTTTGTGGTTAGAAAAGGATTTATTTACAACCAATTCGCAGCAAGGTGCCTTATGAAAAAATATTTACTGATTCTCATTATTGCCATCGTCGGCGTCATTTTATTTACGAATGCTTTTACACGCGAAGGCACAACGAAGAAGATCCGTCTCCGCAAACCCGATATCGTCGATCTTGTTTTTGTCAACTACAACAACTGGTCGTATGTCATGCGCAATAACGGAAGTTACATGTATGACCCGATTGACGCCGATCACAACAACAACAAAGCCGGAGGAGAATTCCCACGAGGGTCCGGCATCACGATCGTCTATGCAGGTGGAGTCTATATCGGCGCAATCAAAGACGGTGTTCCTGTTGTGAGCGAGACGGAATTTGCCACGGAATTTCAGCCCGGCAGAATTATTAATTCAGGAGTTTCTTTTGGCTTGCTTAAAGCCGAGAATCCTTTGTCTCCGTCACAGCAGGTTTATCTCATTGACCGGACACGCGCCGGCGAAGATTATCATAACTGGCCGGAGGATGCATTACGCGATCAATTCGGCAATCCCGCTTTGATCGCCGATGCGCAGACCTGGGCGGTTTTCAATGATATCGATACATCTCTAATTTCCGAACCCCTGAGCGAAAGCCCGAATCCGGGATTGGGGATACAAGTCACCATGGAATCGTACGCATTCAATGCGCCGAAGATCGGCGATGTGGTTTACTTTCGATTTATACTCGAGAACAAAACGGATACACCCTATTCACAAACTTATTTCGGTGCCTGGAGCGATCCGGACGTCAGGCCCAACGCCGCTAATGATCTACTTGGAACAGACACGTCACGCGGAATGGTATTCGCGTATAACAACACTAACGAAACACCAAATGACAGAGTTGTCGGATTCGATTTCCTGCAAGGCCCCGTCGTTCATACATCCCAGATACCTCAGCGCGACCTGAATAGGTACCAAAACAATAGGACTGTACTTAACTATGATCCTGAACAAAATCGCTTTGTTCCTGAAATACTTGATGCAAATTTGATCGTCTTGGGTCCGGTTACTTCTTTTTCGTTTGCCGGCTCGCTTGACCCGGTTGATAATATGGAACGTTACAACCTCATGCGCGGCGCTGATAGGACAACCGGCAACATGAAATCTGGCTGTGGCCTTGATGACTATTTCGTTTTTCGTGGTAATCCTCTAACAGAGCAAGGAACTTGTGATGTCGCAGGGAGTCATAACCCCCTTGGAGGCATTTATGCTACCGCGGCGGATCAGCGTATGGCGATCGCCACCGGCCCATTCGCGATCAAGGCGGGAGAGTCGCAGGAGATATGGGTTGGCGTGGTCGGCGCATCGGGAAATAACCGGCTCGATGCTGTTGCAAATTTATTTGCCACCGATGATATTGCGCAGTCATTTTTTGACGCCGGATTCCCCTCTCCCGCGCCACCGGAAA